>CACYQU010000004.1 GCA_902776615.1 uncultured bacterium | reverse complement strand
CGACAGGGCCAAGGAAGGTGCGGCGCACACGGCGAGGCGAAGCCTCAAGCCGTGAGGCGATGCGCCTTCCTTGCGGTCGCCACAAGGCGACCCGCCGCCGGCTTTCGTGGTAGCGCGTAAGCGCCCTGCTGCATTGTTTCCAGTGAGTTCATAGACTTTAGATTGGTTTCGCCGGTGTCCCCGTTCTGGCAGGGGTGGCAATACTTGGTATGAAATGCTATACTATTCGGCACAACGAATGAGGACTTTTAAAAAACACACGAAATGGCGGTCAAAGAGAAAGTGAGGACGTAATGAATTGCCTGAAAGCGTGGTTGTGCGGCGTCATGTGCGTTGCCTTTGCGGGGGTGTCGCCTGCCGTTTCATGGAATGTTCCGTCGTGGGACGCAAGACTTACCGCACCTGGCGCCCTAAAAAACGGATCGTTTCATGTGCAGGGAATGTGCGTTTCTTCGAATGCGATTTATTTCGCAATGTACGACCAGCTCCTGAAGACGGACTGGCTGGGACGCGCCATTAAGTCCGTCGAAGCGCCTAAGCACACCGGAGACATCTGCCTGTGGAACGGTTGCATATATGCGGCCTGTTGTGCGGAACGCGGCGACAAGTCGTCGGAGAAGGGCTGCATCCGCGTATATGACGAGGACCTGACTCTTCTGCGTGAGCGCAGAATTGTCCGTCCTGCGGACGGTATTGCCTGCATCGACGGCGTCCTTTATGTCGGTCTGGGCCCGGGCGGCACCAAGGAGGCGCCGTATCGCGGCGTTTGGTATGGCAAATTCGACGCCGTGACGCTGGATCCGCTGTGTGATCCGTTTCGCATCGACCATGGTCAGGACTGCTGTGCTGGCGTCCAGAACATTGCGACTGACGGCGAACGCCTTTATGTAAGTGTCTATACGCCGGACGAGGTGGCGCGCACGCCGAACTTCATCGTCTTCGACCGCGATTTCCGCGTTGTCGCGATGCATCGGTTCGGCTACCGCCAGGGCTTGGACGTCGTGCCGGGCGGCGAATCCGGCGCGGTGCGCTTCATCTACGCTACAACGGTCAACTGGATGAATCAGCCCAAGTCGGGAGACTGGCCGCCAGTCCAGGCTCTGTGGCAGTTCGCCGAACTGAAGAACGGCGAGATCAGCGACATCACTCGCCACTGCATATACCGAAAACCGTGGAAGAGATAAGATGCCGTAAGAGCCACCCCATTTGTGCGGTAGAGAGTGGTGTGAAAACTGGGGACTGTCCCCAGTTGGTTTCCATGGTGATCGTCAAATAAAACGGCTCGGCGATGAATATAGCAGCATACATTCGAATCAATGCAGCCGTATTCTGGATGTTGCCGCTGGCAGCCGCCGCGGCGGCGCTTCCGCTTGACGAGGCGTTGTGGGTTGAGGTGAATCCGCTAGGCGGGGTTTTCACGAACGGAACATACGAATGCCGCGGCAAGAACGTACAGGTGTTTGCGCGCGCGGCAGGCTTCGGAATTTCGTCGAACGTGACGTTTTCGGCGGATTTCACGCCAGGCGAAACGGGCGGTACGATGTGGAAGACAGCGGCCATCGCGCTTGAGGAAGCACCGGACAGATACTGGCATGTGGCACTCGTTGAATCGCCTCCGCCCGTGAATTGGCGGGCGTTCGAACTTTCCGAGATGCGCGATGGCGTCTGGCAGGCCGACAAGTCGCTTGTGTGCGAAACAAACTATTGCATCGGTGCTTGGAAAAACGGGGAATGCTATCGGCTTACGATAAAAATGGGTGATGGCGTCGTGGAGGGCGATGTCCGGTCGTCCAGCGGCGAAACGGTGTTCCGCAAGCGCTACCGTCTTTCGCCAGGTGCCGTGGGATGCGGCGTCCCGGTGATAAGGGGCGGGAGGCTTAATGGCAGGTATGCGAACGTCGAAATCGAGGCCGGCGCGGCAGTTCAATCTACAGCCGTGCCTTCGCCGCAAAAGGCCGCGCAATGCTGGCGCGTCGGATATGATGCGGCGGGACGCGCTCAGTTCATATCGCCTGACGGCGACAGTGTGTTCCTCGCAGGATGCGGCGTTGTGAATTATACCGGGGATTTTGACCTTGGCGCGAGGCGTCATGTATATGGCGACGCAATGAAGGCCATATATGGTTCCCATGAAGTCTGGGCGTCGGCGGCCGTGGAAAAACTGAAAGGTTTGGGATTCAACACTATCGCGTTCTCCGATGAAATTCTGCTGAGGCGGGGCTTGGTGCATACAGAAATGTTGAATTTCGGCGCGACGGTCGCGGCGTGCGACGATGAATTGAACATTGTCGCAGGAAATGAACAGCCGTGCACCGCCATGCCAAACGTGTTTTCGCCGAAGTTCGCAGAATATTGCCGCTTCGTTGCAGGACGTCTGTGCTATGCGAACAGAAACGATCCGTGGCTGATTGGATATTATCTCGACAACGAACTTGCATGGTGGGGCGGCGGCCCGGATTTTCACTCCGGCGTGGAGGATGGCATTTTCAACGCTGTCGCAAAAAAGGGCGAAGACCACTCCGCAAAAATTGCATTGCGCGAGTTTCTGCGCCTTAAGGGCATTGCCGATCCGGCTGCGGCATCGAGCGAAGCAAAGCGCGAATTCGTTCGACTCGTTGCACGGCGGTATTTCGAGACTGCGACTTCGGCAATCCGCGAAGTGGACCCCAACCATCTTATCCTTGGCTGCCGCTTTGCCGGGCTGACCACTGCCGACCGCGTCGTTTGGGAGGAATGCGGACGCTTCTGCGATGTTGTGTCCGTGAACTGCTATCCCATAGCCGACCTGAGTCGCGGAGTGATCCTGGACGGAGAAATGAGGTGGGCGCCTCTGTTGTCGGATCTCATAAAGGAGCGGAGCCTCTGGGCGGGTCGGCCAATCATTGTGACGGAATGGTCGTTTTCATCGCTCGAATCGCCGTGTCCGTGCGAGCATGGTGCCGGACAGCGTTTCGCAACCCAAAAAGAACGCGCGGAGGCCGCAAGCATATTCTTGAAGACGCTTTATTCGCTGCCGTGCGTGGCTGGTCACGTGTTCTTTCGCTGGTGCGACCAGCCCCCGGGTGGAGCGAGCGGTCCTGGGTCGGAGAACTGCAACTATGGTCTTTTCGCGATGGACGGGAGCGAATATGAGGATATGACGCGTGCCATGGCGTTGGTGCAGAAAGCGTCCGCATACTGGCGACGCCAGCCGCCGCCTGAGCCAAGAACTGTCGCAACGCCGTCGCCAGGCGAATGCGCAAGCGCACTGGTGGACGGTAATGCAACCTCGCCGGTGTTTGCCAAAGATGCCAGCGGTGCATTTTCGGCGGACAATGGCTTGATCCGTTTGCATGGGTGCGTAGGCAAAGACGGATTGCGCATCTGCGAAAAGGGGCAGATATACGCAATGATATGCACTGGCGGTCCGCAGCCGCGCTGGCCGTCGGCAAGGCGCGTGGTCGAAGCGTCCGGAAGTGTTAAAGACGGTGTTTGCATTTTGGATGTGACCTTTGCCTCACAGGCCGGAAGATATCATATGAAGGAGCGATATTTCCTTCCCGCCGGGAAGCGTACATTCGTCGCCGAGCACATGGTATTGGCGAATAATGGCGACGAGGCGATTTCGCCCCCGCGCGTGTTTTTCAGCCTCGTGCCGGATGGAACGCCTGATGACGTGAGATCCACACTGATTTCGAGACCAAAAATGTTTTGGAATCCCAGACCGTCCGCGTCTTGGTTGTTTCGGGATGGCTCGTCAATTTCGGCCGTTGCGCCGGAAGGCCTTAATGTGAATGTCGGGTTTTTCTCCGAAAATGGAGTCTTCCATGGGGATATACCTTATGAAATGCCACGCACAGCCACCAGCGTCACATACATCGCTCCTGAAGAGGAATACGGTTTCCCCGAACATCCCTATGTCACAATCAGCCTCGAACAACGGGGAGTCTCACGAGAATAAGGATGGTTTCGCATTTTCCATCTGAGCGGGCGAGACTCCTGCTCTCCCAGGTGCGGTGAAATATGGTATAATAAACCACCATGAAAACGTACAATGTCGGTTTGGTTGGTGTCGGTGCGGTAGGTACCGAGATGATTAAAGTCCTTAAGGAACGCAAGTTCCCTTGCGGCAAGGTTCAGGTATTCGCGTCCCGCGAGCGCGACGAGCAGATTCTTGGCGAGACGTATCATGTCCGCAAAGCAGACGAAACGAGCTTCGCAGGGATGGATATAGTCCTTTTCGCCGGCAAGACGGACGTGGCGCTCCAGCTCAAGGACGCCGTCGTGAAAGCCGGCGCGAAAATGATCGACAACTCCCGCGCGTTCCGCCAGGATCCCGAAGTTCCGCTCGTGGTTCCGCAGGTGAACGCCGAAGACCTCGATTGGAACAAAGGCGTGATCGCCAACCCCAACTGCACGACCGCCATCATGCTCGAAGCTGTCGCCCCCCTGCACAAGGCCAAGGGACTCAAGCGCCTCATCGCCTCGACGTATCAGGCCGCCAGCGGCGCCGGCCAGCCCGGTCTCAACGAGCTGGAAGACCAAATCAAGGCCTACGCGAATGGCGATCCGCTGGAGGCGAAGGCCTTTCAGCATCAGCTCATGTACAACCTCATTCCCCACATCGACAAGTTCGACGAGACGAACTGGTATACGCTTGAAGAACTCAAAATGCGCAACGAGGCGCGGAAGATGCTGCACCACCCCGGTCTCATGCTATCCTGCACATGCGTTCGCGTGCCGATCGCGCGCGCGCACTCCGAGTCGCTAAACCTCGAGTTCGAGGAGGACGTGACCCCTGCCGAGGCCCGCGAGATACTCTCGAAGTGCGAAGGCGTGAGGGTTGTGGACGATCCTCTGAACGGCGGCTACCCAATGCCTCTCGATGCGACGGCCAAGTATGACGTGCTCGCGGGCCGCATTCGCCAGGACATTTCCCGCAACGACAAAAAGGGCCTCGAAATGTTCGTCTCCGGCGACCAGCTTTTGAGAGGCGCGGCACTCAACGCAGTCGAGATAGCGGAACACCTTGTGAAGCGCGGCCTCGTGTGAGGCACGGCGCGAACTCGCAAAGCCAAAAACAGGCAAAGAAAGGAAAAGCAATGATAAGCGGAGGTCTCGTATTTTTCGGCATAGTGGCGGTACTCGTCCTCACGGCGATAATGAAGACGGCGGTGATAGTGCCGCAAAAGGCCGCGTACATAGTGGAGCGCCTCGGACGCTACCGCTGCACGCTTGACGCCGGGTTCCACATACTCATTCCGTTCCTCGACCGCATCGCCTACAAGCACACCCTCAAGGAGCAGGCGATCGACGTTCCGCCGCAGGAGTGCATCACGAAGGACAACATCGCCGTAAGCGTGGACGGCATCCTCTACATGCAGGTCATGGACGCGGCGAAGGCCAGTTACGGAATCGGCAACTACCTTTTCGCGACCACGCAGCTCGCGCAGACCACGATGCGTTCCGAAATGGGCAAGCTCGATCTCGACCGCAGCTTCGAGGAGCGCACGTCGATCAACGCGGCGATAGTCGCCGCCGTCGACAAGGCTAGCGACCCCTGGGGAATCAAGGTTACGCGCTACGAGATCAAGAACATCACGCCGCCCCAGAGCATCCGCGATGCGATGGAGAAGCAGATGCGCGCCGAGCGCGAAAAGCGCGCGATGATCGCCGAGTCCGAAGGCGAGCGCCAGTCGAAGATCAACCGCGCCGAGGGCGAGCGCCAGCAGGCGATCGCGCTTTCCGAGGGCGAACGCGCGCGGCGCATCAACGAGGCCGAGGGCCGCGCGAAGGAGATACTTCTCGTCGCCGAGGCGCAGGCCGAGGGGATTTCCAAGGTCGCCGCGGCCATCAATGGAAAGGGCGGCGTGGAGTCGGTGAACATGCAGCTCGCCCAGCAGTACCTCGCGCAGTTCGGCAATCTCGCCAAGACCAACAACACCATGATCATTCCCTCCAATCTGGCGGATGTCGCGGGCGTGCTCAAAGCCTGCACGAGCGTCGTGAAGAAGGTGGCCGACTGACATGTTCGACGCGGTTGCGAAGACGCTCGCGCACGACGAAATCGGCGCGGGATACAGGCGGCTCGTGTTTGAAGCGCCGGAACTCTCCGCCGCGCTCGCGCCGGGGCAGTTCGTGCACGTGCGCGTTCCGTCGCTCGAACCGAGCGCTCTGAGACGTCCGTTCAGCGTGTTCGACGCGGCGGAAGGCCGCGTGACGGTTCTTTACAAAACCGTCGGGCGCGGCACTTTGGCCCTGAACGGCGTGAAGCCGGGCGACGAAGTTGGCGTGCTCGGTCCGTTGGGGCGCGGCTTCCCGGTGGAGTGCGACGGCGCGGCGCTTCTCGTGGGTGGAGGCTACGGCGTAGCGCCTTTGCATTTTCTCGCCCGTTCGCTGAAGGCTTCGGGCCACGACAACGTAATCGCGTTCATCGGAGGGCGCACCTCGAACGACCTCCTTGCGGTCGACGAATTGCGTGCGCTCGGCGTGGACGTGCGCCTCGCGACTGACGACGGCAGCGCGGGAGTGAAGGGGCTCGTCACGGATCCTCTCGACGACGAGCTGGCGCGGCTGAGGGCGGATGGCCGCAAGTTCGAGCTCTTCGCGTGCGGCCCCGACCCGATGCTCAAGGCCGTGGCAATGCGCGCGAACGGCACCGGCGCAAAGGGTTGGATCTCCATGGACCGCCACATGATATGCGGCGTCGGCGCGTGCTATGCGTGTATTCAGAAGACTGTGCGCGGCAATTCGCGTTGCTGCGTGGAAGGGCCCGTCTTCCGCGCGACGGATCTTGTATGGGAGTGAAGCCATGGTTTCCACAAAGGTCAATCTAGGCGGTCTTGAGATGGCGACGCCTGTCGCCACCGCGAGCGGGACTTTCGGCTACGGATTCGAGTATGCGGGCGCGCTGGACTATTCCTGTCTTGGCGCCGTGACCGCGAAGGGCATAAGGCTCGCCCCTTGGCCTGGCAATGCGATGCCGCGTCACGCCGAGGTTTACGGCGGCCTCGTAAACGCGATAGGGCTCCAGGGCACGGGTCTGGACCATTTTCTCGACATCACCGTTCCCCACTACACTGCACAGGTGAAGGACGCGCCTCCGATGATCGTCAACATTTGGGGCGGCAGCGTTGACGAATATGCGGAAGTCGCGCGGCGTCTCACCGAAGCGGCGGCTACGCCCGAATGCGCGGCGATAAAAGCGATAGAGTGCAACGTGAGTTGCCCCAATGTGAAAGAGGGCGGCCACACGTTCGGACAGGATCCCTCCGTGCTGAACCGCCTCGTCTCGGCCGTTCGCGCGAAGACTGCCCTGCCGCTGATCGTAAAGCTTGCGCCGAACGTGCCTGACGTGCGCCCGTATGTGAAGGCGTGCGAGGATGGCGGCGCGGACGCTCTTTCGATGATAAACACGATTCCTGCGATGGTGATCGACATTGAACGGCGCAGACCTGTGCTCGCCAACGTCAGCGGAGGCCTTTCCGGACGCGGCATACACCCTGTGGCGGTGAAGCTCGTCTATGATGCGCACAAGGCGACCAAACTGCCGATACTTGCGATGGGGGGCGTGTACGAGGCGAAGGATGCGATAGAGTTTCTTCTTGCGGGAGCAACTGCGGTTGCCGTAGGAACGGCCACGTTCAGCGATCCTTCGACGGCGCGCAGGGTTCTCGACGGAATCGAAGAATACTGCACTCGCCACGGCTTCGCGTCGGTCGCGGATCTTGCCGGAGCAGCCCACTAGACGCCATTATGCGTTTCGCGGGGATTTGTGGTATAATATTCCAACAAACCAAGAAAGGCATGTCAATGGCCACAGAATCAAAAGTAGGACGCAGAATCCGCATCTTCCGCGAGAAGCTCGACATGAGCATCTATGATCTCGCCCAGAGAAGCGGAATAGACGAAAAAGTCATCAATTCCATCGAGAAGGGCGAGGTGCTTCCCGCTCTTGGCGTGCTTACCAAACTTTCGCGCGCGCTCGGCCAGCGGCTTGGAACGTTTATGGACGACCAGTTCAAGCCCGATCCCATCATCACGCGCGCGGCCGACCTCGAAGCCGCCAAAGTCGCCGGCGAAGGATTGAACGACCTCGGCTACGCTTCCCACTCGCTCGCCATCGGCAAGCCCGATCGCCACATGGATCCGTTCCGCATCGAATTCGCTGCGGACGGGCGCGACGAATCGTCCTCCCATGAAGGCGAGGAGCTTATCATATGCCTCGCCGGAGAGGTCGAGCTCAAATACGGCAAAGAGATCGTCACTACGTTGAAACCTGGCGACACTGCCTACTACAACTCTGTAGTCACCCATTCGCTCAGGGCTGTGGGCGGCAAACCGGCCAGTATATACGGCATAGTGTTCATGCCGTTTTGAAATCATCGCAAACCGTAACGAGAGGGTAGACATGGGTTGGTTCGAACAAAAGGAAAAACCAAAGATTCCTCCGGCCAAGGCGCTTTGGGCGATATGTCCCAAGTGCATGAGCCATTTTGAGAAGCAGGTGTGGAAGGACAACGCGCGGATTTGTCCGAAATGCGGCTATCACGGTCGGCTCTCCGCGCGCGAACGCATCGGGCAGATCGCCGACGAAGGCACTTTCTCTGAAGTGTTCCGCGAGGTGGGCTATTCCGACCATCTCAAGTTCCACGATGCCACCGGTTCCTATCGCGACAAAGTCGAGGCGGCGATCGCAAAGACTGGCGAGACGGAGTCGATCGTCATGGGAACATGCGAAATTGGCGGCCACAAGGCGATGCTCGGCGTCATGGACTTTTCGTTCATGGGCGGAAGCCTAGGCACCGGTACGGGCGAGCGCATCGCCCGCGCCTGCGAGCAGGCCATCGCCGAGCGGCGTCCGCTCGTCCTTTTCAGCGCATCGGGCGGGGCCCGTATGCACGAAGGCATACTCTCGCTCATGCAGATGGCCAAGACTTCCGCCGCAATCGGCCGGTTGAAGGACGCGGGGCTGCCCTACATTTCGGTTCTTACCGATCCTACCACGGGTGGTGTTTCGGCCAGCTATGCGATGCTGGGCGACATAAACATAACCGAGCCGCGCGCGCTGATAGGTTTCGCCGGTCGCCGTGTAATCGAGAATACGATTCACCAGAAGCTGCCCGACGATTTCCAGTCGGCCGAGTATCTGGAGAAGCACGGTTTTATCGACAAGATCGTCATGCGCAAGGATATGAAGGCTTTCATCGCCAAGATGCTTAACTACTGGGGGTTCTGACAATGTCTGCGAAAAAGACCGCTGCCGCCAAGGCAAAGAGCGCAAAGATGTCCGCGATGGACCGCGTGAAGCTCGCACGAGACCCCCAAAGGCCTCACATAGGCGACTTCATACGGCTGATGTGTTCCGATTTCGAAGAACTGCACGGCGATCGCCTCGTCAACGACGACCGCGGGCTCGTCGGCGGCTTCGCGACAATAGACGGCGAGAAGGTTCTCGTGCTCGGCCATCATAAAGGCGCGACCGTCGAGGAGAATATGGAGGCCAACTTCGGCATGGTGAACCCGGATGGTTACCGCAAAGCCATGCGCCTTGCGAAGCTTGCAGAGAAGTTCCGCCTGCCGGTGGTCACTTTCGTGGACACTCCCGGCGCCTATCCCGGCGACACGGCGGAGGCTCGCGGCCAGGCCGAGGCGATTGCCAAGTCGCTTGAATTCTTCGCCGGACTCAAAACGCCCGTCGTGGTCGTGGTAACGGGCGAAGGCGGTTCGGGCGGAGCGCTTGCCATAGCTGTGGGCGATGTCGTCCTTATGTTGGAGAACGCGGTGTATTCCGTAATCTCCCCCGAAGGCTGCGCAGGCATCCTGTGGCGTGACGGCGCAAAAGCGCCAGAGGCCGCCGAGGCTCTCAAGATAACAGCGCCAGACCTCCTCAAGCTCGGCGCGATCGACGAAATCGTCAAAGAGCCGGCTGGCGGAGCGCAAAAAAACCACGCCGCCGCAGCGGCGAACGTCAAGAAGGCCGTTCTCAAGGCCCTCGCCTCGCTAAAGGGCGTGCCGCCGGACGAGCTGCTCGACCGCCGCTACGCCAAGTTGCGGGCCATGGGCAACTTCTTCAAGTAAAAGGGACTCCGTCTTGGCGGGATTGAACGAAACGCCGAAAGGCGACCGCATACACATCGCCTTTTTCGGACTGCGAAACGCCGGCAAGTCGACGCTGGTAAACTCGTTCACCCGCCAGGATGTCGCAATCGTAAGCGACGTCGCCGGCACTACCACCGACCCAGTCTCCAAGGCGATGGAGATTCTGCCGCTCGGCCCGTGCCTCGTAACCGACACCGCAGGTCTAGACGATGTCGGCGAGCTTGGCGGCAAGCGAGTCGAAAAAACGCTTTCGGTTCTGGCGACGGCCGATATCGCCGTGTGGGTAGATGGTGAAACCGCGCCAAGCAGTTCGACCGAAAATCTCTTCAGAAAACGCTTCGATGACGAATGCCGCAGAAGGGGAGTCGCCGTTCTCGAATATCGGCGTGGCGATTCGGTGGATGCGCTCAGGGCCAGAATCGCCGCCCTGCGTCTCGCAGACATGCCTCCGGGTCTTCTGGACGGAATCGCCAGTCCAAAAGACCGCATAGTATGCGTCTGTCCGATAGATGAAAGCGCCCCGAAGGGACGCCTCATTCTGCCGCAGGTGCAGCTCATCCGCGAATGTCTCGATATAGGCGCGTGGTGTGCAGTTTGCCAGCCACGCGAATTGCGCGACGTGCTGCGCGAATTGCGGTGCAGCCTGGTAGTGACCGACTCTCAGGCGTTTGGCGAGGTAAGGCGCGTGCTCGCCGACATGCCGCCCGAGAACCGCCCTGCGCTTACGTCATTCTCGATACTTTTCGCGCGGCAGAAAGGCGACCTTGCCGAATACCTCAAAGGACTTGCCGCGATCCGTTCGCTCAAGGACGGCGACCGCGTGCTCGTCGCCGAAGGTTGCACCCACCACCGCCAGTGCAACGATATCGGAACTGTGAAGATTCCCAAGGCGCTCGCGAAAATCGCAGGCCGCCAACTGCAGTTTTCGTTCGCAAGCGGCGCGGCCTTCGGAGTGTCGCCCGGCGCGGATGCGCCAGCACTCGTTGTTCAGTGCGGCGGATGCATGCTCACTAGGCGCGAAGTGCTGCGGCGCATAGGCATCTGCCGCGAGGCGTGCGTGCCGATTGTGAACTATGGAATGCTCCTCGCTGCGGCGCATGGCCTCGCGGGAACGCGCCCCGACGGACTCGTGGAGATATGATCCCAAAATCCAACTACCATACCCACACCACTTGGTGTGATGGCCGCGACACCCCCGAAGCCGTCGTGTTGTCGGCCATAGACAAGGGATTCGAAGCAATCGGGTTCTCGTCCCACGCGATGCTCCCCAATCCCCTGCTTGATTGGGTTCTCACGCCTGAAAAGGCGTTGCGCTATGCCGCCGAACTGCGCGCACTCGCCGCAAAATACGCTGGACGCATCAAAGTGCTCTGCGGCGTCGAGGCCGACTACGCGCCAGGTAGCGCCACCCCAGACCGCTCTACATATGCGGCCATGAAACCAGACTACATCATTGGATCAGTCCATTTCGTCGCCGCGCCCGACGGTGCGCTCGTATGCGTCGATAAAACGCCGCAATCGCTTTTCGATGGAATCCGCGACCACTTCGGGGGCAGCGTAGAGGCATACATTCGCGCATACTTCGCGCAACAGCGAAAGATGGTTGAAAAGTTCGATTTCGACATAGTCGGCCACCTCGACCTCGTGAGGAAGTTCAACTCCAAACATTCGTATTTCGACGAGACCGCCTCATGGTACATCGACGAACTGTGCAAGACGGCGGACGCGGTCGCGTCCAGCGGCAAGATCGTGGAAGTGAACACGGGCGCGATATCGCGCGGATGGATGGACGACGCCTACCCGTCCGCATCTTTCCGCGCGCTGCTTCGCGAACGCGGCGTAAGATACATCCTCAGTTCCGACGCACATGCCGCCGACACGATAGACTGCGCATTTGAAAGATTCGCCACTGCCGAGCACTGGCTCACCTCTCCAACAGCTCCAAGATAGCGCTTATTGCTCCTTCCCCGCCATTCTCCATTATAGGGAAAACCGAGGCCAGTCCCCGAAAGTATCTGGGCACCAGCGTGAACAGGGGGGGGGGGCGTGAAGCGTCCCTACCCAAGCCGCGCAACCTGGGGCACTTGTGCGGTGGGTGAAAATATGATATACTATCCATTCAATTCTCTCGGAATGTACACAGTTAACAAAGTGGCCGCTTACCACACTTCAGGTATATTCGGGGTTAAACGCGCAAATTTTCGCATCAAAACAACAGAAAAGGTAAGTTCAGATGAGTGCAGAACGCAAAGTGTTCGGCAAGCTTCAGGGTATGGCGGAGACGCCGCCTGACCTGATTGAGATTCAAACGAAGTCGTATCGCGAGTTTTTGCAGGCGGATGTTCCCGCTCAGAAACGCGAGAATGTCGGTCTCCAAGCGATATTCAAGGAGATATTCCCCGTCGCCAGCTACGACGGTCGATACAAACTTGATTTCGTCGGCTACACGCTTGACGAACCGAAGCATACCTATCTTCAGG
This sequence comes from uncultured bacterium, assembly GCA_902776615.1. Lineage (GTDB taxonomy): Bacteria > Verrucomicrobiota > Kiritimatiellia > RFP12 > UBA1067 > UBA1067. Next base: position 56,338 of record CACYQU010000004.1, on the reverse strand, counting down.
CGCTCATGGATGGCGAGACCTATGCTCGCCCGCTCAGGGCGACGTTTCGTCTTACCGAAGGCGAAGATGTCCGCGAAGAAGAGGTGTTCCTCGGCGACATGCCTGTGATGACGCCTGATGGTGCGTTCGTGATCAATGGCGCAGAGCGCGTAATCGTGTCGCAGTTGCATCGTTCGCCGGGCATTTCCACCGAGCGTCAGGTGCATGCCAACGGCCAGCCGCTGCTTTCCGTCAGAATCATCCCCGACCGCGGAAACTGGATCGAGGTGATGTTCGACACCAACGATGTCATGTGGTGCTTTATGGATCAGCGCCGCCGTCGCCGCAAATTCTATGCGACAACGCTTCTCAGGGCGTTCGGCTACGGCCTCGACGAGCAGCTGATGCAGCTCTTCTACGACTTCAAGAAACTTCCTACCGCAAAGAAGTACGCCGACAAGGATCTGCGCATGCTTGTCATGAAGGACGACCTTGTCGATACCGACTCCCAGGCGGTCATAGCCCGTCGTTACGACCCTGTTACACCCGCTATGATGGAACAGGTCGCTGCGGCCGGAATCCCCGAGGTGGAGGTCGTCGACGTCGCCGTTGACAATGGAACCCTCATCAAGACTCTGCGCGAAGACGCCAAGGCCGGAATCCACAATGAAGAGGACGCTCTCAAGGAGATATACAAGAGGATGCGTCCCGGCGATCCGCCTACGGCTTCCAACTCGAAGCAGATGATTCACCGCATGTTCTTCGAGCTTGCGCACTACGACCTCGGCTATGTGGGCCGTCACAAGATCAACAAGAAGCTCGGTCTCGCCGGCAAGGTGGACGAGAACCTTCGCACGCTGCACGAATCGGGAATCGACGTGATCGAGGCGATTCGTCTGCTGCTCAAGATATACGTCGGCAAAGAGACGGTTGACGATATCGACCATCTCGGCAACCGTCGCATCCGCACGACCGGCGAACTGCTGGAGAACCAGTGCCGCATCGGCCTGGCCCGCACCGAGAGGCTGGTTCGCGAGCGCATGACCATCCACGATCCGAACCAGGGGCCGCTCACGCCGCAGCGACTCGTGAACTCCAAGACCTTCAGCGCAGTCGTAACCGACTTCTTCGCGCGCTCCCAGCTCTCGCAGTTCATGGATCAGACGAACCCGCTTTCGGCCCTTGCCCACAAGCGCCGTCTTTCGGCCCTCGGCCCTGGCGGCCTCAGCCGCGAGCGTGCGGGCTTCGAAGTGCGTGACGTCCATCCTTCCCACTACGGCCGCATCTGCCCGATCGAGACGCCTGAAGGTCCGAACATCGGCCTTATCTCGTCCCTTGGCATCTATGCCCAGGTCAACCGCTTCGGATTCATCGAGACGCCCTACCGCAAGGTAGTGGGCGGCGTCGTGACCGACGAGATCGAGTATCTGCCCGCCGACAATGAAGAGCAGTATGTGATCGCCCAGGCAAACGCGCCGCTGACCGACCAGCACACCTTTGCCGAAGAGCGCGTAACCTGCCGCTACAAGACGGAGTTCTGCGAAAAGCCGGCGCGCGAGGTGCAGTATATGGATGTCGCCCCGATGCAGGTCATCTCCATCGCGGCGGGTCTCATTCCGTTCCTTGAGCATGACGACGCCAACCGCGCGCTGATGGGCGCGAACATGATGCGCCAGGGCGTGCCGCTGATGACGACCGAGCGTCCGTATGTCGGAACCGGTCTCGAAGGCGTGAGCGCCAAGGATTCCCGCGTCATAGTAACGGCTCTCGAGTCCGGAAAGGTCGCGTACGTGTCCAGCGAGGTGATTCTCACCACGTCCGACGGCGAACTTCCTAAAGGCGTCGAGCCGAATCCCGATCCGGCGAACTACGACTTCGCGGCGGAAGCCGAGAAGGGCGTAAGGCGCTACACTCTGCAGAAGTTCCGCCGCTGCAACGCCGGAACGTGCTTCAACCAGAAGCCAATCGTCAAGCGCGGCCAGCGCGTAAAGGCCGGCGACTGTCTGGCCGACGGCCCCGCGACGGACCAGGGCGAGCTCGCCCTCGGCAAGAACCTGCTTGTGGCGTTCATGAGCTGGCGCGGCTACAACTTCGAGGACGCAATCCTCGTCAACGAGAAGCTTGTTCGCGAGGACGCGCTCACTTCGCTGCACATCGTCACTTTCGAGTGCGGCGCCAGAGACACGAAGCTCGGGCCGGAGGAAATCACGCGCGACATTCCCAACGTCAGCGAGGACGCGCTGAAGAATCTTGGTTCGGACGGCATCATCCGCGTCGGCGCGGAAGTCAAGCCTGGCGACATCCTTGTAGGCAAGGTTACGCCGAAGGGCGAGACGGAGCTCAGCCCCGAGGAGAGGCTCCTCAGAGCCATCTTCGGCGAGAAGGCCGCCGATGTGCGCGATACTTCGCTGGTCGTCCCGCCCGGAACTGCGGGCGTGGTCATGGGCGTTCAGGTGTCGACTTCGCAGCAGAGCGAAATCATGGACGAGAAGAAGTCCAAGAAGGCCAAGAAAGACGCCGAAAAGAAGCGCAAGAACCAGATCGCCAAGCTTGAGAAGGATCTTACGGCCAAGCTGGCGGCGGAGCTGATGAACGAGAAGCTCCCCGTCGACATCACCGATACCGAGACGGGCGACGTGATCGTTCCCGCGAACAAGAAGATCAAGAAGTCCCAGCTTTCCACTCTCGCCAAGGCGCATGCCCACTGGGAGATGGAAGCCGGTCCTGCCCGCGAGAAGGTGGCGACGATCATCGATCCGTTCGACGAAGAGTTTGCCGCGATCGAGGATGCAGCCGAGAACGGCGACGGACTCTTCGGCGACCTTGGCGGCGACGGCGAGGTTGTGAAGTCCGTTCGCGTGTTCCTCGTGGACAAGAAGAATCTGCAGCCGGGCGACAAGATGGCCGGACGCCACGGAAACAAGGGCGTCGTCTCGCGCATACTGCCGAGCTGCGACATGCCGTTCCTGCCGGACGGCCGCCCCGTCGACATAGTTCTGAACCCTCTGGGCGTGCCTTCGCGAATGAACCTCGGCCAGTTGTTCGAAACATACCTCGGCCTCGCGTGCCGCACGCTCAACTTCCATGCGGCCACGCCCGTTTTCGACGGCGTGCAGGAAAGCGAAATCGACGCGCTTCTCAGCCAGGCGCGCGAAGTGCAGCGCAAGGAGGAGGGCGATCAGGCCTGGATATGCCCTGAGGGCAAGACGGTGCTGTACGATGGCTTTACCGGTGAACCTTTCGAACAGAAGGTCGTGGTCGGAGTCATCTACATGCTCAAGCTTCACCACCTCGTTACCGACAAGATCCACGCGCGTGCTGTCGGGCCCTACTCGCTCGTCACGCAGCAGCCTTTGGGCGGCAAGGCCCAGCTCGGCGGCCAGCGCATGGGCGAAATGGAGGTGTGGGCGCTCGAGGCGTATGGCGTGGCCTATGCGCTGCAGGAGCTGCTCACGGTCAAATCCGACGACGTCCAGGGACGTACCCGCATATACGAATCCATCGTGAAGGGTACCAACATCCTGGATTCCGGCATGCCCGAATCGTTCTCGGTGCTCATACACGAACTTCGCGGCCTGTGCCTCGACACCCAGCTGCTGGGCGGCGAACAGGTCGGCCAGAAGCGCAAGGGCGAGTCGTCGCCTGCGACGACCACTCCTGCGCCGGCGACCGCTGCGGCCGATGATTTGCTCGCCGGGGCTTTGAACCTCTAATCCATTTAAGGAAATACAAGAAAATGAATCCTTACAACACTTCGGACATCTTTGGCGGTTCGTTCAATGCTTCCGCCCACTATGACGCCGTAAAGGTACAGCTTGCATCGCCCGAGACGATTCGCGGCTGGTCTCACGGCGAGGTGAAAAATCCCGAAACCATCAACTACCGCACGTACCGTCCGGAAAAGGAAGGCCTCTTCTGCGAGAAGATCTTCGGCCCCACCAAGGACTGGGAGTGCGCATGCGGCAAGTACAAGCGCATCAAGAACAAGGGAATCGTCTGCGACCGCTGCGGAGTAGAGGTCACGCTTGCGTCCGTGCGCCGCCAGCGCATGGGCCACATCGAGCTTGCCGTTCCGGTCAGCCACATATGGTTCTTCAAGTGCTCTCCTTCGCGGATGGGCCTCTTGCTCGACAAGACCATGAACGAGCTTGAGCGCGTTCTGTACTATCAGGACTGGATGGTCGTCGAGCCTGGCGACACTCCGCTCAAGGAAGGCCAGATACTGACCGACCAGGAGTATGTCGATGCGCAGGAGAAGTACACCGACGGCTTCAAGGCCGAAATGGGCGCAGAGGCCGTGCGCAAGCTTCTCAAGAAGGTCAACCTCGACAACCTCATGCGCCAGCTTGAGGAGGAAATGGAGAACACGCGTTCCAAGCAGACGCGCAAGAAGATCGCCAAGCGCATGAAAGTGGTCGAGGGCTTCCGTGCGTCGCAGTCCAAGCCGGAATGGATGGTTCTGGATGTTCTGCCGGTAATTCCGCCGGAGCTCCGCCCGCTGGTTCCGCTTGAAGGCGGCCGTTTCGCGACAAGCGACCTGAACGATCTCTATCGCCGTGTCATAAACCGCAACAACCGTCTGCGCAATCTGCTCGCGCTCAAGACGCCGGATGTGATCATCCGCAACGAGAAGCGCATGCTCCAGGAGGCGGTTGACGCCGTGTTCGACAACGGGCGCCACGGTCGCGCGGTCGTCGGACCCGGCAATCGTCCGCTCAAGTCGCTCTCCGAAATCCTGAAGGGCAAGACGGGCCGCTTCCGCCAGAACCTGCTCGGCAAGCGCGTGGACTATTCCGGCCGAAGCGTGATCGTAGTCGGCCCGGAGCTCAAGTTCCCGCAGTGCGGCCTTCCCAAGGAAATGGCCCTCAGGCTTTTCGAGCCGTTCATCATCCGCCGCCTCAAGGAGCTCGGCGTGTGCCACACCGTCCGCACGGCGAGGAAGATGATCGAGCGCCACGATGAGCAGGTGTGGGATATTCTCGAAGAGGTGACGAAGGACAAGACGGTGTTCCTCAACCGCGCGCCTACGCTTCACCGTCTTTCCATACAGGCGTTCGAGCCCGTGCTTGTCGAAGGCAAGGCGATCCGTCTGCACCCGATGGTCTGCACGCCGTTCAACGCCGACTTCGACGGCGACCAGATGGCCGTGCACGTGCCGCTTTCGATCGAAGCGCAGATGGAATCGAAGTTGATGATGCTTGCGTCCACGTCGATCTTCTCGCCCGCTTCGGGCAAGTCGGTCATGACGCCTACGCAGGATGTCTGCCTAGGGCTTTACTTCCTTACCGTTCCTTCGCAGCAGGACAAGCTCGCCGGCAAAATCGCCGGCAAGACCGATGCTTCGGGCGAGCACCTGCCGCTGTTCAACGATATCGGCGAGGTGGAGTTCGGCATCGCGGAGGGTTGCATCGGCTACCACAGCCGAATCCGCTTCCGCAATCCCGACTTCGGCACAACGGGTCGCCCCCACGGCGTGACTGACAGGCGCACCATCGAGACGACCGCCGGGCGCGTGATCTTCAACAGCATCTGGCCGGTCGAGATGGGCTTCTGGAACGACAAGTGCTCCAAGTCGACGATCGGCAGCCTTATTCTCGACTGCCACAAGGTCGCCGGGCACGATGTGGCCGTTGAGGCGATCGACAAGCTCAAGAGCCTTGGCTACCAGTTCGCCACGATCTCCGGCGCATCGATGGGCTTGAAGGACATGATCCGTCCGGCCGACAAGGACGCCGCGATCGCAAAGGCCCGCGCCGAGGCCGAAAAGGTCCAGGCGCAGTTCCAGCAGGGCATCATCACCGACGGCGAACGCCACAACAAGATCGTCGATATCTGGTCGGCGACCACCGAGAAGGTCGGCGACGAGCTCTACAAGACGATCGACCGCAACATCTCGCCTGAGAATCCGAATCCGACAGAGCTCAACCCTGTCTACATGTTCGTCGACTCCAAGGCGCGTGGTTCGAAACTCCAGATCCGTCAGCTCGCCGGCATGCGCGGCCTCATGGCCAACCCGTCTGGCGACATCATCGAGCGTCCGATTACGGCGTCGTTCCGCGAGGGCCTTTCGGTTCTCGAGTACTTCATTTCGTCCCATGGTGCACGAAAGGGTCTCGCCGACACCGCTCTCAAGACCGCCGACGCAGGCTATCTGACGCGCAAGCTCGTGGACGTGTCGCAGGATGTAATCATTACCCAGGAAGACTGCAATACCGTAAACGGAATCGAGGTCGAGGCCATCATCGAAGGCGACGAGGTTAAGGTTTCCCTCGGCGATCGCGTTCTCGGGCGCACCGCGCTTTACGAGGTCCGCGACCCCAAGACCGGCGAAGTGCTGGTGCCTTCGAACGAAATCATCGACGAGGCCGCTTGCGAGAAGATCAACCGCAGCGCCATCGAGAAGATATGGATTCGTTCCGGCCTTACGTGCGACGCCGAGCACGGCATGTGCGCGAAGTGCTACGGGCGCGATCTCTCCACCGGCAAGCAGGTCGAAATCGGCACTGCGGTCGGCATCATCGCGGCGCAGTCGATCGGCGAGCCCGGCACGCAGCTTACGATGCGTACGTTCCACATCGGCGGTACGGCGTCGGCCACGGCCAAGGTTCCCGAGATCGTCCTCAAGAACGACGGTATCGCCCGCTTCGTCGACATCCGCAAGGTGCGCAACGATGAGGGCAAGGAGGTCGTCCTGAACAAGAACGGCTCGCTCGAAATCTACTCCAAGAGCGGCTCCAAGCTCGATACCTACCAGCTGCAAATGGGTTCTGTGCTCAACATCGAAGACGGCGCAGAGGTCAAGAAGGGCCAGAAGGTCGCAACGTGGGATCCTCACTCCGTGCCTGTCCTTTCCGAGGCGGCCGGCGCGATCTCGTTCGTCGACTTCGAGGAGGACGTCTCCGTCAAGACCGAGACCGACCGCACAACCGGCGCGAAGACGCTGGTCGTTCTCGATACGCGCGAATCGAACCTGCATCCCAGGATCGAGATCCGCGGCGCTTCTGCCGACGGCCGCGACAATGTGCTTCTCGACTCGCACGACATTCCTACTGGCGCCATCGTCATGGTGCGCGACGGCATGAAGGCTACGGCGGGCATGTTGCTTGCAAAGACGCCGCGTGAAGCCGCGAAGACGCGCGACATTACGGGCGGTCTTCCGCGCGTGGCCGAGCTCTTCGAGGCGCGCCAGCCCAAGGACGCCGCCGAAATCGCGAAGATCGAAGGCGTTATCGAGTTTGGCGAGAACGTGCGCGGCAAGCGCTGCGTAAAGGTCGTCGACGATGTCACGGGCCTTGTCGAAGAGCACCTCATTCCGATGGGCAAGCAGATCGTCGTCTTCAAGGGCGACCGCGTGAAGAAGGGTCAGCAGCTTACCGAAGGCCCAGTGATTCCGCAGGAGATCCTCGAGGTCTCCGGTCCGCAGGAGCTCGAGAAGTATCTCGTCAACGAGGTTCAGCAGGTCTACCGTCTTCAGGGCGTGGAGATCAACGACAAGCACATCGAGATCATCGTCCGCCAGATGCTGCGCAAGGTTCGCATTACGAACCCCGGCGACACGGACTTCCTCTGGGGCGAGCAGGTCACGCGCCAGACGTTCCTTCGCGTGAACGAGGAGATGATGAACGAAGGCCGCCGCCCGGCGGAGGCCCAGCCCGCGCTTCTCGGCATCACGAAGGCCGCGCTCGAAACCGATTCGTTCATATCGGCGGCGTCGTTCCAGGATACGACCCGCGTGCTCACCGAGGCGGCCACTATGGGCCGCGTCGACGAGCTCAGGGGCTTCAAGGAGAACGTGATTCTCGGCCACCTCATCCCCGGCGGAACGGGCTTCCCCCTGCACCGCTACCTCAAGCTGGTGCCGCTTTGCGACACCATCAGCGACGAGGATATGGAAAAGCTCCGCGAAGAGCAGCGCAAGCGCCACGAGGAGCTTTACGGAATTCCCGCTTCGGGAATCCCGGGCGAGGAGGAAGACGACGACGATCTCGGCGAACCCGTTCTCATCGCCGATACCGGCGACAAATCGGCCGACGGAGATGATCTCCAGACGGCTGACGAGATTGTCGATGGTTCCGGAGAGGATCTTCTGGTCTGAAGCCGATGACCAAAAAAGAAACTTCATTCCCGCCGCCAGGCAAGACGCCCCGCGAGGATACGGCGGCGGTGATGAAGTTCTACAAGCTGCCCAAGGCGTTTCCGCCCAATGTGCTTGCCGAAGCGCGGAAGGTTCCGCGCAAGGCGGACGCCTCGGGTCGGCTTGATTTGAGGAAGAAATTCATATTCACATGCGACCCTGCGACGGCCCGCGACTTTGACGACGCGCTGTCGCTCGAAACCGACCGCCGCGGCAACCGTACGCTTGGCGTGCACATAGCGGACGTCTCCCATTACGTGAAGCCCGGCTCCGCCCTCGATCGCGAGGCGTACCGTCGCTCGACGAGCGTGTATCTGGCGGACCGCGTCGTGCCGATGCTCCCGGAGGAGCTTTCGAACGGTGTATGCTCGCTAATGCCCGGCGAGGACAGGCTGGCGTTCAGCGTGTTCATGACGTTCGACAAGAATGGAGAGATGACGAAGCGTTCTTTCGCCAAGTCCATCATCAGGTCGAAGGCGCGCTTCACCTACGAACAGGTCATGACGGTGATCTCCGGCGGCGCGAAGGCGGCGCGCGGCTCGAAGGATCTCAAGACGATTCTTGCCATAAACGAGCTCGCCCGGCAGTTGCGGGCCAAGAGATTCGCGGAAGGCGCGCTGGATATTGAGATTCCGGAGGCCGAAGTCCTCCTCGACGCCGACGGCGAGATGATGGGCCTCGTGACCCGCCCATATGACGAGTCTCACCAGATGGTCGAGGAATGCATGGTCGCCGCGAACGAGGCCGTGGCGAAGGAACTGTGGACCAAGGGCGTGAGGATTCTCGCGCGCCTGCACGAGCCGCCGGACGAAGAAAAGGTTTTCGCCCTCAGGGCGGAGCTGCGCGGTCTCGGCGTAAAAACCGGCAACATAACGAACCCGAAGGTTTTCGCGCAGCTTCTCAAAACCATTCGCACGAACCCGCTCTATCCGACGATGGCGATGATGGTTCTGCGGTCGATGAAACGCGCAGTCTACGACTCGACAAGAATAGGGCATTTCGGCCTTGCCAAGAAGTACTACGCCCATTTCACCTCGCCTATACGGCGCTATCCCGATCTTACGCTCCACCGTCAGCTCGCCGCGTTTCTCGAAGGCGGCGCGAAGGCCGCGAAAGTCAAGCCTGATCTTCTTACCCGCTGGGCGGAGCATACGACCGAGATGGAAGGCGTCGCAGCCGACGCAGAGCGCGGTCTTGTGGAGATAAAGAAGTACCGCCTTCTCGAAGAGCAGCTGGCGTCCCGCCAGATACTCGACTACGATGCGGTAGTGTCCAAGTGCACGCCGTTCGGATGCTTTGTGGAAATCCCCGAGATTGCCGTATCTGGTCTTGTGCACATAAGCATGCTTTCGAACAGGTTCGTGCGCTACAACGAGAGCGACGGATCGCTTTCGGCGCCGGGCGGAGGAAGCTGGCGGCCTGGATGCATGCTCAAAGTGCATGTGGCGGGTGTGGATTTCGCGCAACGCCGCATAGATTTTGTTCCGGCAAGATAACACGAAAGGATCGTGCCCCTTATGAAATACGCGCATATTGCACTCGCAGTCACCGTGCTGTCGGCTGCTTGTGCGGCCGGTGCCGAGAAGCACTGGCTTGACGAGACCGAAATCGACCTCATGTCCTGTGGCTGGGGAAAGCCTGCCGCCCGCAAATCGATCGGCGGCAATGCTCTGCGGGTCGGCGGTGAGGAATTCGCGCGAGGCGTCGGCACTCATGCGCCAAGCGTGTACAAGGTGGCGCTTGGAGGCGCCGCGCTTTCGTTTGAGGCGAAGGTCGGCGTTGACGACGAAACGGACGGCAAAGGGGCGGTGGCGTTTCGCATATACGCCGACGGACGTCTCGTAGCCGAGGCGAAGAGCGAGCGCGGCAGAAGCGTTCCGCTGAAGGCCGACCTCTCTGGCGCGAAAATCGCGACGCTTGAAGTGACCGAGGGAGGCGACGGCAATTACTTCGACCACGCCGACTGGGCGGACGCTTTCTTTGTTTTCAGGGACGGCGCCGGGCCGCTTCCGTCGGGTTCGCTTACGCGCCAGCTTGGCATACTGACGCCGAAACCGTCTGCCGTGCCCAAGATCAATGCGCCAGTCCGTTACGGCGCGAGGCCGGGGCGTCCGATACTTTTCAAACTGCCCGTTTCCGGCGCAAAGCCGATCGCCGCGACTGCGGCGTGTGACGCGCTTGCGATAGGAAGCGGCGCCTCCGCGCTCAACTTCGACCCCGCCACGCGAATTCTCTCCGGCGCAATCGAAAAGCCGGGCGAATATCGCATAAGATTCACTGCCTCGAACTCCGCCGGAAGGGACGAGAAGACGGTAGCGTTCGTTATCGGCGACAAGATCGCCCTTACGCCGCCTATGGGTTGGAACAGTTGGAACGCTTTCGCAGGAAGCGTTAGCGCCGACAAGATGAAGACGGCTGTCGACAAGATGGTCGAGCTCGGCCTCGACGAGCACGGCTGGGCGTATGTGAACATCGACGACTTCTGGCAGAAGAACCCCGAAAACGGAAAGAGCGACCCGACGCTTGCGGGGCCGGAGCGCAATCCCGACGGTACTATAGCGCCGAACGCCCGCTTCCCCGATATGAAGGCTCTGGCCGACTACATACATTCCAAGGGCTTCAAGGCTGGCCTTTATTCTTCGCCCGGCCCGTATACTTGCGGAGGCTGCACGGGTAGTTGGCTGCATGAACTCCAGGACGCGAAAAGCTACGCCGAATGGGGCTACGATTATCTCAAGTACGACTGGTGCAGCTACGGCGCGGTCGCAACAGGTTCAGGACGCGAATATCATACGCGCCCGTACTTCCTGATGGGCCGCTTCCTCAAGATGCAGCCGCGCGATATCGTGTTTTCGCTTTGCCAGTACGGCAACGAGAACGTCCCGACTTGGGGCGAACAGTCCGGCGGACAGTGCTGGCGCACTACAGGCGATGTGTTCGACACTTGGCCGAGCGTATATGGAACAGGCATTCGCTCGCAGGCGCCGCACTGGATGTATTCCGGACCCGGCGCATGGAACGACGCCGACATGCTTGTCGTCGGGCGCACGGTGTGGTCCAAGGGACGCCTCACACAGAACGAATGCTACACCCACATCTCCATGTGGTGCATGTTCGCCTCGCCGCTCATGATAGGATGCGACTTGTCGCTTATGGACGAATTCACGCTTTCGCTCCTGACGAACGATGAAGTTCTCGCCATTGATCAGGATGGACTCGGCGCGGCGGCTGCGCTCGTTCTGGAGGACAAACCTGCGTCTACCGAAGTGTGGGCGCGTCCGCTGGCTGATGGCACTATGGCGTTTGCGCTTCTCAACGCCGATATCGAGGAGCGCAAAATAACCGTGGACTTCTCCCGTTTGGGCATGAAAGGGGAATGGAAGGTTCGCGATCTCTGGCGCCAGGCCGACGAAGGCGTGGCGGAAGGACGCTACGAAGTTTCGGTTCCCGGCCATGCGACGCACTTGATAAAACTCTCGCCAATCGATGGCGCGGGGCTCAAACCATGCCTCAACGACATCCGCGACAACACGTGGCGGCTTGGATTCGACGACGACCGTGCGGTCGTGGCGCCTGCCGCCGCTGCGGCTCCATGCGTCGATTGCTGATGCGGCGACAGTCGCCCCTCTACATGAGGGCGAATATCTTTTTGAGCCCGTTGCGGGCCAAAGTGCGCAGGGCGTCAAGCGATTCCTCCGTGAAAGGCTTGTGCTCCGCCGTGCCCTGAAGTTCAACGTATCGCCCATCGTCTGTCATGACGACGTTCAAATCGACCTCTGCAGTGGAATCGTGGGCGTAATCGAGATCGAGCGTCGGCTTGCCGTCGCATACGCCGACAGACACTGCGGCGACACGATGGACAATTGGACTTTCGTGCAGCACTCCGCTTGCGACCAGTTTGTCGATGGCGTCTTGCAGGGCGACCATTCCGCCTGTTATCGAAGCGCAGCGTGTTCCGCCGTCGGCTTGAAGCACGTCGCAGTCGATTGTAATCTGGCGTTCGCCAAGCTTTGACATATCGACCGCCGCTCGCAGGGAGCGTCCGATAAGGCGCTGGATCTCCGTGGAGCGCGCATCTTGTTTCAGCTTCTTGATGTCGCGATCTTTGCGTCCGCCACAGGTGGATGATGGCAGCATCGAGTATTCCGCAGTTATCCAGCCTTTCCCTGTATCCTTCAAGAAGGGAGGCACCTTGTCTTCCACGCTTGCCGTACAGAGAACCCACGTGTCGCCCCATTTGACAAGCACGCTCCCCGCGGCATGCTTTGTGAAATTGCGGACGAACTCGATTGGACGAAGCTGGTTGCTTTTGCGGCTTTGCGCTTTCTGCTTTATGGTTTTCATATCTTGTTGACCTTTGCTTTGCGGGAGAGATTATACATTATTCTCGTCGCGATATCAATGGGTGGGCTGTGGCGGCCATCGGGCGTAAGTCCAAATAACGACTATTCGCGAATATTGGAAGTAAGTTTATGGTATAATATAGGCACAAAGGAAGGAACTGCCAAAATGAAAAGCATATCTGGAAAGCTTCTCGCCTCCGGCGCGCGTCTTTCGGTCGCTGCGCTGGCCTGTTCATTCGCCTCCGCAGCATATGCGGGAGTGAAGTATTGGGACAACCCCGACTTCAAGGCATACGATGTCGGCGACTACGTCCAGGACGGACTTGTCCTCCACTACGACGGCATCCGCAACGTCGGCGCGGACGCCGCGCATTCCGACGCGGCCGTCACCTGGGCGAACCTGGCCTCGGACGGCGAGTGTCCGCTCGTATGGTACAGCTGGGTCAAGCAGGGGACCGCCGACTCGTACGCCCGCGAAGACGGCAACACCGCGAACGGCGCGTGGACCGCGAACGGCTTCGCCTTTGACGGGCTTGAGGGCTTTGCCGCGACGAAGGTCTCATTCAGCATGGGGCCCGCCTACACGCTCCAGTTCGCGATGACGGCTTCGACCGCCGACCTCAAGGACGAGAACGGCACGACGGGCTACATCTTCCGGCCCGGGAAGGGCTGGGAATACGGGGCCGTCGCCATCCGCCAGTCCGAAAACGGCTCAAACGGCTCCACCACGCCCGCGAACGCCGTCTACGCCATCGACAGGACCCGCTTCGGCGCCAACACGCCGCGCCCCAACTTTTCGAACGCCAATCCCCGCTACGCGACCATCCTCTCCGATACGGTAGCCATCCGGGTCTTCGAGGGAACGGAGATTCCGACGGCTTCGACCGGCGGCAACTCCTACAAGGCCGGTTCGAGGACGGCGGAGGACGTCAACCCCTGGTTCGCGATCGGCTCTCAATACGACAACCCGCCGCGCACGAGAAAAGCCAGCAACTCCCTCCAGTCATTCAACGGCACACTCCACGCCATCCGCTACTACTCCAAGGCGCTCTCTGGGGAAGACCTCGCGTGGAACCGCGTGATCGACGAATGGCGCTTTTTCCGCGCCTCCGCGCCGATTCCCATGACGAACGTGGTCGTCGCCACGAGCGCGCCCGGCGCCGAGGGCGATCAGCCGTGCGGCGCCTACGCGCTTGACGCAGAGGGTTTCACGTTTACCGCCCCTGCGCAGCGCACCGTGAACGGCAAGCGCCACGTCCTTTCCGGCTACACGCTGGAAACCTGGAACGACTCCGATTGGGGAGAACCCGTTTCGCACGACGGCGAATCGTCCTGCACCGCGACGTCTTCCGGGAAGGTCCGCATCACCTGGCAATACTCCACCGTCCCTGGCGAAGGCTCGCTTGCGATCTACGGTCTGGACGACTATGTGACCGACGGTCTTCTCCTGCACTACGACGGCATCCGCAACGTCGGCGCGGACGCGGCGCACGACTCCGCCGCCATGCAGTGGAAGAACATCGCGCCCGGCTACGCGGCCCGCTGGCCGATGGACCGGTGCTCCTATCTCGAAAATACCGCCGGCAATTACGCATGGGCCCGCAACAGCGCCGCGCAGGGCGAGTGGGCGGAGAACGGCTTCGCCTTCAACGGCAAGTCCTATTTCGCCAAGTGGAACGATGGCGATCCGTTTGCTGTCCCCGCCAATTTCACGGTGCAGATTTCGGTGACGGGTGCCATTGCCGACCAGCTTGGCGACCCCGCCTACCTTTGGACGGGCCAGCACGGATGGAGCTATGGCAGCGTTGCGATGCGCAAGTCGAACAACAGCGCCGCGAACGGCAACGCCAACAGCGTTTACTATGTGAACTCGACCGTCCACCCGGACGCGCGCCCCAACTTCTACCCGGCGGGCGCAAGGCCGTCCTACGTGACCGTGATCGCCGATTATGACGACACCAAGACCACCTACATCTTCGGCGGCACCGCGCGGCCGGCAGCCGGCGGCACCGACGCCCCGGCCATCGATGGTGACTCCCCGGCGACCAACGTGACCTGGTTCAGCGTCGGAGGCTTCCACGGACGCTCCGGGGACGCCGCCAACCTCCAGAGCTTTAACGGGACGCTCCACGATTTTCGCCTCTACAACCGCGCGCTCACCGACGCCGAGGTCGCTAAGAACCGCAAGGTCGACGAATACCGGTACTTCGGGCGCTACGCCGAACCGAACGTCATTGTCCAATCGACCTACTCCTACATCGAAGGCTACGACAAGTGCGGCGGCTACGAGGTCGTCGGCTCCTACACCTTCGTCGCGCCGGAGAGCGTGACGGCCACGAATGGCATCACCTACGTCTGCGACGGCTACATCCTTGAGCAGCGGAGCGGTGCGGAGTGGACGAATCCCGTCTCCTACGATTCCTGCTCCTACGCCTACTCCACCTCCGCAGGCGCCGTCCGCCTCACATGGCGCTGGCGTCCCGTGCGCGGCCTTCGCACCGCCTCGGACTACGGCTTCGACGACTACTCGCCCGCCGGGCTCCGCCTCCACTACGACGGCCTTCTCAACGCCGGCGTCGGCGTGGCGCACAGCACGACCGCCTCGAAGTGGGTCAACGTCGGTTCGGGCGGAGACTACTACAACATGAGCCTCACCAAGGGTGACGACGACAGCGCCTGGGCGTCGGACGGCTATGCCTTCGGCGGCAAGAGCAAGTTCATGACGGCGGTATCGAACGTCTGGAACCGGACCTATACGGAGCAGACCGTTCTGGACGCCCTCTATGACGATAACAAGGCGGGCAATGGCGAGAACTACGTCTATTCCTCCGCTTGGAGCAAAATGGCGCTGGTTATCTGCGGCACCTCCAATCCCAAGACAGTCTGGTTCCACACGCAGGGGCTTAATTCGCACAATGACATGCCACATGTCGCCAACGCGGATGCCGAGCGCTTCACCTACGTGACGACGATGCTGGACGACGCCGAGCGCACTGCGACCGTGTTCACGGGGACCGAGCCGCCGACCGGAGGAACCATCGCGGACGGATATCTGGAGCGGTCGTCGATGGCCGATGCCCACGTCGGCAAGCTGGCCCTCGGCGGCTGGGGCGGCGGAGCCGACAGCTACCTTGTCGGCACCGTGAAGGACTTCCGCTTCTACGACCGCATTCTCACGCAGGAGGAACTCGTCCGCAACCGCAATGTCGATAGCGCGCGCTACTTCGGCGAGCTGGGCGTGACGAACGTACTGGTGACGACGAAGTACGCCGATGTTGCGGGCGATGCGGAGGAGCTTGCCGAGGCGACTGGCGCGTACAAGGTCGAGGGAAGCTGGATGTTCACCGCGACGAAGGTCAAGGACGTCAAAGGAAACCTCAAAGATGTTGCTGGCTATCGCCTTTATTATGAGCTTGAGAACGGCAACTGGGAGAAGATGGGTTCGTTCCAAAGCGGAAGGGAATTCGACTACAGCGAGACAAATTTCGTCGGCAAGACCATCAAGCTTGAGTGGGCGCCGGAGCCTCCTGGCATGATGATCATCGTCAGGTAATCAAATACGGAGATACGCAATATCCGCCCGGAAAATGCTATGATGTTTGGTTAAGCGAATGAACAAGTCTCTTTTTTACATAGTTGTTGTAGCCGCTTTGGGCGGATTCCTCTTCGGTTTCGATTCGGGGGTCATCTCCGGATGCGAAAAAGCCATCCAGTCGGAGTTTTCGCTTTCGGCGTTTTGGCACGGACTTATCGTCTCCGGTGCGCTTATCGGAACCGTGATCGGCGTTTTCACCGCCGGCGCGCCGTCCGACAAGTGGGGACGCAAACCGACGCTGTGGCTGATGGCGGTTCTCTTCCTCGTCTCCGCAGTGGGCTGCGCGTTCACTCCGCACAGCCCGGTTTTCGGGCCGCATTTGCTTGGATGGTTCCGCTTCATCGGCGGGCTCGCTATAGGCGGCGTTTCGGTTGTCGTGCCGCTCTACATTGTCGAGGTATCGCCCGGCAGATACAGGGGTCGGCTCGTGGCGATGAATCAGCTCAACATCGTGTTCGGCATTCTGGTCTCGTACATCTCAAACTATCTCGTGGCGCGGTTCATGCCGAATGCCGACCCCAAGCTTGTGTGGCGCGTGATGCTTGGCATGGAGTGCGTGCCGATTGCGCTTTTCATGGCGCTTCTCGCGACGATTCCCGAATCTCCGCGCTGGCTTGTGAGGGCGAATCGCGCGAACGCCGCGCGCGGCGTTCTTGAGCGCATCGGCTATCCCGAAATCGAGAAGACCCTTGCCGAGATTGCGGAATCCCTGCGCGCCGCAGCCAATGGCGTGAAGGTCGCGCTCTTCCAGCGGCGCTACGCCAAGCCGATCATGCTGGCGTTTTTGATAGCGTTCTTCAATCAGGTGTCGGGCATAAACGCCATCAACTACTATGCGCCGCGCATCTTCCAGCTCATCTTCGGCGAGGGAAGCGAACTCGCCGCGCTCGCGGGCACGATAGGCGTCGGCGTGGTGAACCTCACGTTCACGATTCTCGCGTTCTTCTTCATCGACCGGTTCGGACGCCGCGCTCTCATCATCTGCGGCGCCTCTCTCATGATCGTCATGCATGCGCTCGTTGCGTGGCAGCTCTCGCTGCCGCATCCGAACGCCGCGATCGCCATGGCAGGCATTCTCGGCTTCATAGCGTTCTTCGCGGTATCGTCCGGTGCGGTGATATGGGTTTACATCTCCGAAGTATTCCCGAATGTCGTAAGGGCGAAGGGACAGGCCCTCGGTTGCTTCACCCACTGGTTCATGTGCACGGTGATTTCATGGGCATTCCCTGTCGTGGCCGAGAGCGCAGGTACGTGGGCGTTCGCGTTCTTCGCGTTCATGATGGCCGTTCAGCTTGTTTGGGCCGTATTCTTCATGCCTGAGACCAAGGGCGGTACGATTGAGGATATCGAGGCGAGACTGGGGATTAGTGGTTAGTTGTTAGTGGTTAGCGGTTAGTTGTTAGTCGTTAGTGGTTAGTTGTTAGTTGTTAGTGGTTGGCGGTTGCGATTAGAGAAAGGTTGGTGCGAGATGACCGAGAGGATTAAGTCCCTCCTTGACAGAACATTCGATCGCGAACAGGCGAAGTTCCGCCGCGATGTGGACTGGAAACCGCTGTTGGCGCGTTTCGTCGCCGAAGGTACAGGCGATGTCGTGCGTGCGCGTGTTGGACTTGAGGAAATGCTGCGTGAGGAGCGCCCTGAGTTCATGGACGGCGAACGCCTGGCGTTCCTCCGGACCGTCCGCCAGATTCCCGATCTCCATACCGATGCCGAGATGGACGCGCGACGCGCGTCCGGAACCGCGTTTGGCGAGAAGGGGGTCGTCTTCAACCTGACGGCCGATTTCGGCCCGACGATTCGCGACGGACTCGGCGCGCGGCTCGACGAAATATCGGCGCGCCTTGGGAAGTGTCGCGCCGAAGGCGACGCCGAGGGCGTGGAGTTTCTAGAAAACGCGGCGCTCTCGGTTCGCGCCGTGCTCGATCTTGCGGAGCGCTATCGCAAGGCGGCCGAGGCGCGCGGGTTTTGCGAGATTGCCGCGACGCTCGCGCACGTGCCGCTCAAAGGCGCGCGGACCTTCCACGAAGCGCTGCAGTCGCTGAGGATTCTCCACTATGCGATGTGGTGCGAAGGGGAGTATCACTGCGGTCTCGGACGCATCGACCAGTACCTTTATCCCTATTACAAGGCCGACCTCGACGCCGGACGGCTCACCGCGGACGGCGCGCTTGAAGAGCTCGAAGAGTTTTTCATCGCCTGCAACCGCGACAGCGACCTTTACATCGGCGTTCAGCAGGGCGACAACGGACAGTCGGTCATGCTTGGCGGCGTTACGCGTGACGGCGCGCCCGCTTTCAACGACCTCTCGCGCCTGTGCCTCAAGGCGTGCGGAGAACTGAAGCTTGTCGATCCCAAGATCAACCTTCGCGTCGACAAGTCCACGCCAATCGAAATATACGAACTTGGCACCGAACTTACGGCGAAGGGGCTGGGCTTTCCGCAGTATGCGAACGACGATGTAGTCATTCCCGCGCTAGAACGCTGGGGCTACGCGACGGAGGACGCGCGCGACTATTCCGTGGCCGCGTGCTGGGAATTCCTCGTGCCTGGTTGCGGAATGGACATAAACAACATCGACGCCGTCAGTTTCGTCGGCGCGCTGGACGCGTCGCTGAGGCGCCTCGCTCCGGCGGAAGGCGTCTCTTTCGAGGATGTGAAGGCTGAGTTCAAGGCCGAAGTCCAGCGCCGCGCGGACGCGCTTGTCGGGAAATATTCCCACGTAGAGATTCTGCCGGGACCATTCGTATCGGTGATCTCCACCGGTTGCATAGAAAAGGCCCGCGACATCTCGAAGGGCGCGAAATACAACAACTTCGGAATCCACGGAACCGGAATCGCTGTCGCCGTCGATTCGCTGGCATCAGTACGCGAGTTGGTGTTCGAGAAGCGCCTTCTTACTCTCGCAGAGCTTGTCAAACTTCTCGACACCGACTTCGCCGGACGGGACGACATCCGTGCCGCCGCCAAGGCTGCGCCGAAGATGGGCAACGCCGATCCGCGCGCGGACGAAATCGCCAAGTGGCTCATTGATTTCTGGGGCCACGCCTTCGACGGACGCCGCAACGATCGCGGCGGGATATTCCGTCCCGGAACGGGTAGTGCGATGTATTACATATGGCACACGCGGGATGTGCCTGCATCCGCCGACGGGCGTCTCTCTGGCGAACCGTTCTCGGCGAACTACGCGCCGTCGCTTGATGTGCCCGTGAAAGGCCCGATCTCGGTCGTCCGGTCTTTCACCGAGCCGAATCTCGGTCCGGTGTGCAACGGCGGCCCTCTTACGATCGAAATACACGATTCCGCGTTCGCCATGCCCGACGGCGTAGAGAAGGTGGCGCATCTCGTAAAGTTCTTTATCGACCGCGGCGGACACCAAATGCAGATCAACACGATCAATCGCGACACTCTGCTCGACGCGCAGAAACACCCCGAACGCCATCGCCATCTGATCGTTCGGGTATGGGGATGGAGCGGCTATTTCATCGAGCTGGACAAGCCGTACCAAGACCAGATAATCAAGCGTGTGGAGCTGGCGGCATCTTGACGGGCCGAACGTTCGAAGTTCGGGAATTCACCCTGCACGACGGACCGGGCGTGCGGACTACAGTGTTCTTCAAGGGCTGTCCGCTGCGTTGCGCATGGTGCCACAACCCCGAAGGCCAGTCGCACGAGATCGAGACGATGGTCCTGCAGAGCGGCGAAAGGGTCGTCTGCGGACGCGACTGGAGCGTGGACGCGCTCGCCGAGGAGCTGCTCGTCAACGCCGACATAATGGCGCAGTCCGGCGGCGGCGTGACATTTTCCGGCGGCGAACCGCTCGCGCAGGCCGATTTTGTCTCTGCGCTTGCAGTGCGCCTCAAGGAGAAGGGCGTTTCGGTTGCGCTCGAAACGAGCGGCGCGGCGAGCGCCGCCGACTACAGGCGCGTCGTCTCGCTCATGGACTTCGTCTATCAGGATTTGAAGCTGCTCGATCCTGCGGCGTTCTCTCGCTGGACGGGCGGGAGCCTTGCGCAAGTCATGGAGAATATCGCATGGCTCCGCGGCGCGGGCGTGCCTTTCGTCTTCCGTGTGCCGTGCATACCTGGCGTGAACGATTCTCCGCAAGACCGCACCGCATTCAACGCCTTCGCCGCTGGCGCTCCGATAGAGTTTTTGCCCTACAACACGGCCGCCCCTGCGAAATATTCAATGCTCGGCAGAACATTCAGCCTCACTGCCCCGCCCCTGCCTTAGTCATCTATGGACTCAGCCCCAACGGCAGCACACACCCGTGAGAGCCCCCAACTGGGAGAGCGGTTGCGCTCTCCCAGTTATGCGCTCTCCCAGTAGGGCGGTTGCGACTGGCGAGTCGGCCATGGACCCCATGGCAGATTCGTATGGCGGCATGTGTGATTTCCCCCTAAGGGTAAGTGTCGGAACCCCTAAGGGTGAGGCGACCTCACCCTAAGGGGGAGTTAAAGAAACCCTAAGGGGGAAGTGCTCTCACCCTTAGGGTAAACAAAAGCCACCCTTAAGGGGATGCAAATCCGCGAAAGTCTGGAACGATTATTGCAATAAGTGCGCAATCGCCATCGCATGCGGTGGCGCAGAAATGCGGCGGCACGGGAAACTACCGGGGAGTGTCCCAGACCAGGAGACGTGCGCTCTCCCGGTCAAGCGACCGGTTTCTATCGGTCAAAGGCACTCATTATGTCGAATAAACTGGCGCTAAAAACGGGTTTGCTTGTGGAAATGCAGTTGGGTTGCAAAAAAATGCTCTACCCCCCTTGACGGGCCGTCGGCAAATGTGATATACTATCATTCACTTTTACGGGCTATTAGCTCAGTTGGTTAGAGCGCTTCCTTGACATGGAAGAGGTCAGTGGTTCGAATCCACTATAGCCCACCAGTCTTCGCCTCCGGCTGCGCCTCGGCGGGTCCTGGCCAAACAGTATATGGCGCAGGATAAAAGCGAAGGCAAAATGAAAAAGACCAGCTACAAAGAGCTAGGGCTCGTCAATACCAAGCAGATGTTCGCAAAGGCCATCAAGGGCGGCTATGCGATTCCCGCGTTCAATTTCAACACGATGGAGCAGATGCAGGCCATCGTTCAGGCTGCGGTCGAGACGAAGTCGCCCGTAATCATGCAGGTCTCAAAGGGTGCGCGCAAGTACGCCAATCCTACGATTCTCCGTTACATGGCGCAGGGCGCCGTGGAATACGCCAAGGAGCTCGGCTGCAAGAAGCCTCAGATCGTTCTCCATCTCGACCATGGCGACAGCTTCGAGACGTGCAAGAGCTGCATCGACTCCGGCTTCTCGAGCGTGATGATCGACGGCAGCTCGCTTCCGTTCGCCGAGAACATCAAGCTCACCAAGAAGGTCGTCAACTACGCCCACAAGCAGAAGGACTATGTGACTGTCGAGGCGGAGCTCGGCGTTCTCGCCGGTGTTGAAGACGAGGTGTCTGCGGCCGAGAGCCACTACACCAAGCCCGAGGAGGTTGTCGAGTTCGCGACCAAGACCGGCTGCGATTCTCTCGCAATTTCGATCGGCACCTCGCACGGCGCCTACAAGTTCAAGCCCGAGCAGTGCACACGCGACCCCAAGACCGGCAAACTGATTCCGCCGCCGCTCGCGTTCGACGTGCTCAAGGCGATCGAGAAGAAGCTTCCGGGCTTTCCGATCGTGCTTCACGGCTCCTCCAGCGTTCCGCAGGAGGAAGTCGATACGATCAACAAGTACGGCGGCAAGCTTCCCGATGCCGTCGGCATTCCCGAAGAGCAGCTCCGCAAGGCCGCTAAGAGCGCGGTCTGCAAGATCAACATCGACAGCGACTCGCGTCTCGCGATGACGGCCGCCGTCCGCAAGCACTTCGCCGAGCACCCCGACCACTTCGATCCGCGCCAGTACCTGACGCCAGCTCGCGAGAACATGAAGAAAATGTACATCCACAAGATCATGAAGGTCTTGGGATCCAACGACAAGCTCTGATGCCAATGTCAGACAATGCTAAATCCGCCTACGCCAAGGCGGGCGTGAACATCGACAACAAGATGGCGGCTCTTGCCGCCATCAAGTCGATGGTCGCGGGTACGAAAACCCAGCTCACGCTCGGCGGAATAGGCTCCTTCGGCGGGCTGCACAAGGTTCCGCCGGGGCGCAACGAGATACTTGTCGCCTCGACCGACGGGGTTGGCACAAAGCTCAAGGTGGCGGCGATGATGAACAAGCACGACACCGTCGGGCAGGACATTGTCAACCACTGTGTGAACGACATTCTCGTTCAGGGCGCGAAGCCGTTGTTCTTTATGGACTATGTTGGCGCGGCAAAGTTTGACGCCCAGCAGTTCAAGGCCGTGGTGAGCGGCCTTTGCAAAGCCTGCAAAGAGAACAAGATGGCGCTTCTCGGCGGCGAAACCGCCGAAATGCCCGGGCTCTACCCTATGGGCGAGTATGATCTGGTGGGAACCATCGTCGGTCATGTCGCGAAAAAGGATCTCATCACCGGCAAGTCCATCAGGGCGGGCGATGTGATCATCGGGCTGCCTTCGGGCGGGCTTCAGACGAACGGCTTTTCGCTCGCGCGCAAGGTCATATTCGATCTCTGCGGCTATTCGTGGAAGGATAAGCTGCCCGGGACGAACCAGACGTTCGGCGAGGCTCTCCTCGCGGTGCACAAGAGCTTCCTCAAGCCGGTAGCCAAGCTCATGGAGCGCAAGGTGAAGATCAACGGAATGGCCCACATCACAGGCGGAGGATTCCCCGACAATCTGCCGCGCGTGCTGCCAAAGGCCGTCAATGCCGAAATCGACCGTGCCAGCTGGGAGGTTCCGACGATTTTCAAGTTCATCGAGCGCCAGGGCAAGGTGGAACGCGACGAGATGTACCGCGTATTCAACATGGGAATAGGGTTTGTGATAATCATTCCGAAGAACCAGGTTGAAAAGGCGACGAACATACTCAAGGCGCAACACCAGCGCTACAATGTGATAGGCGTCATCCGAAAGGGCAAAGGCGTCGTCACCTACAAGAACTGACGGGCGCGCCGGGGCACAACCCCGGCGCGTTTCGCTAAAAGACTCTTCTGCGGATTGCCTTTGGCGTTGGTTGAGAACATGGACGATATAGCACGAATTCTAATAGTCGAGGACGACGCCACTATTCGCACCATCCTCGAAATGGCGTTGCTTGGCGCAGGTTTCAGGCATGTGAATTCGGTCGCGCGCGGCGATGAAGGCCTTGCCGAGGCCAGGCGCAGCCGTCCGGATCTCGTCCTGCTTGACATAATGCTGCCAGGATTGGATGGATTCACGGTCTGTTCGAGAATCCGCGAGGCGCCATCCCTGGCCGCAACCCGCGTGATAATGCTGACAGCGCGCACGCAGCGCGAAGACATTGTTCGCGGACTGAACTGCGGCGCCGACGATTACGTGACGAAACCTTTCGACAGGGAGGTGCTTCTTGCCCGCGTAAGAGCGGTTTTGAGGCGTGGACCTGTTGCGACGGCGGAGCATGATTTCGATGGACTATCCATCGACGAGGAAAATCATACGGCAACACTCGATGGCGAGGCTTTGAAGCTCGCACCCGGCGAATTTCGGATACTTGTGTCGCTTGCGCGGAACAAGGGACGTGTCCTGGCGCGCCAGCGCATTCTAGATGCCGTTCTGAAGGATGACGAGAAATCGGTCACGGAGCGTACGGTGGATGTGCAAATCGCGAACCTCAGACGCAAGCTGGGCCGTTGGGCCGATCATGTCGAAACCATTCGCGGCGTGGGATACAGGATAAAGGCATGAAGCTGCGCATGCTTGATTTTGCCCCCGCCGCGCTTTCGGCGGTGGGGCTTGCCGCATTCGCGGCGCTTTTCTGGACAGAGGCCGCGTCGTTCAAAAGAGCAGTCGTGTCGTGGGCCGAGCGAGACCTCGCGACGCGTACCGAACTTGCCGCCGAAACACTGAAGGAGCCGCTTGCGACAGGCGATTTCAGGCGCATCCATACATTCGGCGACACATGTGCGGCGGATGGAGTGAGGCTTACCGTGCAAATCGGCGAACGGGGCGTGTTCTTCGATTCTGTGCGGAAGGGGGATGAAGTTCCCGAATCGATATACGTCTCGCGTCCTTGCGGCGAATACACGGTTAGGCTTGGCCTGCCCCTATACAGAGTGCTTGCTCCGTTTCGCCGCGCAAGATTCGGCTTTCTGCTGGCCGCGCTTCTCGGCGGCGCGGGAGTGCTGATGGTTTTCTTCTCGACCTACCGGCAACGCGTGCGCATTCGCGAACTCAAGCGGCTCGAAAGATTCCGCCGTGACTTCATTGCAGATGTTTCGCACGAGATAAAGACTCCTCTTACGGGCATAATCGGCGCGGTGGATCTTCTCGGAGGAGCGGATGAAATGCCCAAAGAAAGCGTAATGAAACTGCTTTCTCTCGTGAAGAAGGAGTCTGTGAGGCTTAATGTCCTGGCGCAGGACGTTCTATCGCTCGCGCGGCTCGAACGCGCGGATGCATCGGCGTATGTCGCCAAAGAGCCGGTCGATGTCGCCGAGCTTGCGATTGAAGCGGTTGATGCGTTGAGGCCAAGTGCGGAGTCTTCCGGAATGAGGCTTGTCGTATCGGGCGCCGACAAGCCAGCGGTTGCAAACTGCGATTCGCGACTGGTGCAGCAGGCGGTGTCGAATCTTGTCGGGAATGCCATACGACACTCGGGCGCCAAGGAGATAAGAGTGTCTGTTTCCGGTGTGCAGGGAAAGGTGCGAGTCGTCGTAGAAGACGATGGCGTAGGGATTCCTGCAACCGAGCGTGAGCGGGTTTTCGAGCGGTTCTACCGTGTCGATGCGGCGCGTTCCGAAGAGACGGGCGGTTCCGGTCTTGGCCTTGCGATAGTTCGGGAGATTGCGAAAGTCCACGGTGGCGACATTGCGCTTAGGCCCGTCGAACCGTCTGGCTGCAGATTTGTGCTCACTCTTGGTGCGGTTCGCCGCGACCAAGGGTGAATGGCGCGAGCCGGCGTGTGCGTACGCGGGAGGAAATGAAACTGCGAACTTTTGCCTGCGAACTTGTCCGCATTGACAGGCGCGGCGTATTTTTGATAACATTTCTCGCTACGGAGAAAGGTCTTTACCTATGATTATCCTTATAAAAAAGGGTGCTGACGAAGCCCAGGTGGAAAACCTGAAAGCGCTTCTAAGGTCCCGCAACATCGAACCGCACGTGTCGCACGGCTCGCTGCAGACGCTTATCGGATGCGTCGGTGACGTGGCGCACCTGGACCCCTCGCTGATCGAGGCTCTTGATGTCGTAGAGTCGGTGCAGCGGATACAGGAACCATACAAGGCGGCAAACCGCAAATTTCATCCTGAAGACACGGCCATAGACTGCAGCGGCGTGAAGATCGGCGCCGGTCATTTCGGCGTGATAGCCGGTCCGTGCAGTGTCGAGAGCGAAGAGCAGATTGTGGGAATCGCCAAGAGCGTCAAGGCTTCCGGCGCGTCGATGCTGCGCGGAGGCGCGTTCAAACCGCGCACATCGCCCTATGCGTTCCAAGGCCTCGGCGCGGAAGGCCTGAGAATGCTTTCCGTCGCAAAGCGCGAAACGGGTCTGCCGATCGTGACCGAGCTTATGGATTTCAAGGATATCGAGCTCTTCAACGATGTCGATGTGATACAGATCGGCGCGAGGAACATGCAGAATTTCAATCTGCTGAAGGAGGTCGGATCCTACACGAAAAAGCCTGTTCTTCTGAAGCGCGGAATGTCTGCGACCATCCAGGAGCTTCTCATGAGCGCGGAGTACATCATGGCGTCCGGCAATCCCAATGTGATCCTCTGCGAGCGAGGGATAAGAACTTTCGAAACTTCGCTCAGGAACACTCTTGATCTTGGCGTAGTGCCGCTTCTTCACAGGCTTTCGCACCTGCCGGTGGTGGTCGATCCGTCTCATGCGACCGGGTATGCCTACATGGTCGATCCTGTGGCGGTGGCCGCGACTGCGATTGGTGCGGACGGTCTCATAATAGAGGTTCACAACGATCCGCCGCACGCGCGGTGCGACGGCGTGCAGAGCCAGACGCCCGAGATGTTCGCGAAAACGATGGCGCGAGTGTGCAAGGTCAGGGAAATCGTGTCGGTTTGATTGCGGCCATGAGACTCCGAGCGTTGTCGATTGCAGCGAGCGCCATGCTCGTTTTGGCGGGTTGTTCTGCTGTGAGGCGCGCGCGCGAGGCGCAGGGCGAAGTGCGGGAGCGCGCTGCCGGTGCGGTCCGGGAGGCAAAGGCGCATCCCCGGCTCGGCGACACGCTGGCGGATTTTGTGCGCTACGCCGTTTCGAACCGTCCTGCAATGGTGTCGGCCAGGCTCGCCGTCGAAGACGCCCGCCTTGCTCTCAAGGAGATCGACGCGAACGCGCCGCTTGCCAGCGCGACGCCATGGAACGCGTTCGCCGCGACCGCGTCCGGTGGATATTCCGCTTCCAGCTCATCCACGCACTTGAGGGATCTTGAGGGCAAAACGCACGGCAGCTGGTCCGGCGCGCTCTCGCTGGACATACTTCTCTACGACTTCGGGCGGCATTCGGCGAATGCGCGTGCGCAGTCGGAGCGTGTGCTGGCTGCAGAACTGGCGCTTGTGAACTCGGGCTACACGGTCTTCAAGCAGGTTGCGACTTCATATTTCGAGCGGCTTCAGGCGGAGGCTCTTCTGAATGTCGCGTTCACGAACGAGCAGATGCGCGCCGAGCATCTCGAGCGTGCGAGGGCGCGGCTTGAGGAAGGCGAGGCGCAGCAGCTTGACGTGACGCGTGCGCAGCTCGATCTGGCCGAAGCGCACGAAGCCGTTGTCGCGGCGTCCAACCAATTTGTCACGGCGAGCGCCGATCTCGCGGCGTCTATCGGACTCGAGTCATGTTTCGGAGGCTCGTTGCCGAGCGGTTCTGCGCACGGCTCGTTCACTCGCGCCTTCGCGCCTACGTACGCAACGACAGCGGAGCTTTTCGGGTTTGCAAGAACCAACTCGCCGTCAATGCAGGTGAGCCGCGCGCGCCTTCGGGCGGCTTCTGCCGCAGTGGATGCGGCGATAGCCGATCTGGGCCCGTCGCTCAGCGCGTCGCTTTCGCTGAACTGGACGGATCCTTTGTGGTACTGGCGCTGGGGCGTGAGCAGTGCGCAGTCGCTTTTCACGGGCTTTCGCAAGACCACTGCCGTCGATCGCGCAACCGTAGCGCTGAAGTCCGCCGCAGCAGAGGTGGATGCCGCGGAACTGGATCTTTCGTTCGAGATCGAGCAGGCCGTCGCAGAGCGTGACAACGCCCGCGAAGCATTCGAGTCTGCAAAGGCCAGCGTGCGCAGCGCGCGTGAGAATCTTGATACGGTTGTCGAACAGCTTTCCGTCGGCGACGCCTCCAGGATCGAATACACCGACGCTGTCGCCGACTTTGTTTCGGCGCTCGCCAGCGCCGAGAGGTCGTTCTACCGCGGGCAAATCGCCGAAGCTGCGCTTTTCGCGCTGACGGGAATCGAGCCGGCATATGTGGAGGACAAATAATGCACATTGCGAGATATGCGGCGGTCGCCGCGCTGATCTTTCTTTCGGGTTGCGGTGAAAACGCGCCTCTTGCCGCAAAAAAGAAGGGGCCGTCCTACCGTCTTGCGCCGATAACGCGCACTGATGTCGTCCGCACGGTGGAGGCGACAGGAACGATCACGCCGCGCAACTCTCCGTCTGGAATACCTGTCGGCGCCCAGGTCAACGGGCGTCTGATAAAGCTGTTTGCCGACTACAATTCGGTTGTCACCAACGGACAGGTCGTGGCGCTGATCGACCCGCTCGTGTACGAGGCGAACTACAAAAGCGCCGTGGCGCGGCTCCATGTGAGCCGGGCGAACGTCGAAGTCGGCGAGGCGGCTGTGCGTTCGCGCGAGGCGGAGCTCGCCCTGGCGGAGAAGACGTACATGCGCAAGAAGCAGCTTGTGGAGAAGAAGCTTGCGCCAGTGGCCGATCTCGACACTGCAGAAGAGGCCCTCGCCAAAGCGCGCGCAAGCCTCGATTCGGCGTGTGCGTCCCTAAAGAGTTCCAAGGCATCCGTCGAGCAGTGCGAGGCCGACGTCTCGCAGGCCGAGGCCAATCTGCGTTACTGCACAATAGTATCGCCGGTCGACGGAATAGTCATCGACCGCAAAGTGGAGGAGGGCGAAACCGTCGTGTCGTCGATGAACGCGGTTCCGGTTCTCACCATCGCCGAGGATTTGAAGACGGTCTGGGTCGAGGCGACAGTTCCCGAAGCCGATGTCGGAAACATAAAGGTCGGGCAGACGGTCACTTTCACGGCTGACGCCTACCGCAGAAAGTTCTCGGGCAGGGTGATTCAGATTCGCCGCGCGGCTACGACGACCAACAATGTCGTCACGTTCCCTGTGATAATCGAGGCGGAGAACCCCGACGAGATGCTTTTCCCCGGGATGACGGCGACGCTCTCGATAGAAACGGCGCGCGCGGAAGACGTGCTTGTCGTTGCTGCCGCTGCGTTCAGGTTCCGTCCGCACGAAGAGGATATCGCGGGGCTCGGCGACATTCCGCGCGGCCGCAAACTGTGGCTCGTCGGCGAGGACGGCAAGATAAGCCCGATGGTCGTGAGCGAAGGCGTGAGCGACGATTCGTTCACGCAGATTGTGGCAGACGGAGTGGATTCGCTGGAAGGGCGTCAGGCGGTTGTGGGATACCATACGTCCATGACTGTTCAGCAGGACGAAACCAACAATCCGTTCATGCCAAAGTTCCCGTCCAGAGGCAAGAACAAGGGGACTGCGCCAGAACCTAAAAAGTAGGTATGGCGAAGGCTTTGCACTTCTGCGGTTCAATTATGCATGTGCAATGTCCGAATATGGTATAATACCCACTTCTGCAAGCAAGCAAAACGAAAGACAGCAAAACGATGAAGAAGTTTCTAAGTGCGAATGAAGCAGTCGCGCATGCGGCGGCGCAGGCTGGTTGTGCCGTGGCTTCGGCGTATCCCGGCACACCCTCGACGGAGATTCTGGAGAATATCGCAAAGTTCAAGGATTTTGTGAAGTGCGAGTGGGCGGTCAACGAGAAAGTAGCGATGGAGACCGCCATCGGCACATCAATGGCCGGGGGCCGTGCGCTAACTGCAATGAAGCATGTGGGGCTAAACGTGGCGATGGATCCCTTGATGACGTTCACCTACGTAGGCGCAACCGGCGGAATGGTGATCGTTTCCGCCGATGATCCCGGCATGCATTCTTCGCAGAACGAGCAGGACAACAGAAACATCGCCAAATTCGCGCGAGCGCCGCTTTTCGAGCCGTCCGACAGCCAAGAGGCGTATGACATGACAATCGCCGCGTTCGAGGTGTCGGAGGAGTTCCATGTGCCCGCGTTCATCCGCCTTACGACCCGTACAAGCCACTCCAGTTCTCTCGTCGATCTTGGAGATTTCAATCCCAAGCGGCGCGAGCCGATCCCTTACGAGAAGAACATCCGCCAGCGTCTTCCCGTTCCGATGTTCGCGCGCGGCCACCGTCTCGCCGCGCAGCAGCGCACAGCCGACATGGAGGCCGCCAGCGTCATCTCGCCGCTCAACCGCATCGAGAAGGGGCGCGCCGATCTCGGCTTCATCACCAGCGCAGTCGCGTATCAGTACGTCAAAGAGATATTCCCCGAGTATTCGATTCTCAAGCTCGGCTGGACGAACCCTCTTCCGAAGGCTCTCGTTGCCGATTTCGCCAAGCGTGTCGAAAAACTCGTCGTCGTTGAAGAGCTGGATCCGTTCCTCGAGGAGCAGGTGAAGGCGATGGGTCTTAAGGTGGTGGAACACAAAACAGAGCTCAACATGCTTGAACTCAACGCCGACCGCCTGCAGAATCTGCGCCACGAGCTGGTCGGCGACGTTCCCGAAGCGAAGAGCGCCGCGACTGACGCATCTCTTCCGACGCGTCCGCCGGTGCTTTGCGCCGGTTGCGGACACCGCGGGGTTTTCTATGTGCTGAACAAGCTCGGTGCGACAGTAACAGGCGACATCGGCTGCTACACGCTAGGGGCGTTTCCTCCGCTCAATGCGATGGATACGACAATCTGCATGGGTGCGTCGATCGGCAATGCGGCCGGAATGAAGAAGGCGGGGCTGAAGGGGCG
Organism: uncultured bacterium; assembly: GCA_902776615.1. GTDB lineage: Bacteria > Verrucomicrobiota > Kiritimatiellia > RFP12 > UBA1067 > UBA1067. Next base: position 26,157 of record CACYQU010000004.1, on the reverse strand, counting down.
CATCTGCGCGGTGCTTGGCGATTCGACTTTCTTCCACAGCGGCATGACAGGCATTCTTTCGGCGCTTTACAACGGAACGCCCGTGACCACGGTCGTGCTCGACAACCGCATAACGGCCATGACAGGCCATCAGGACAATCCGGGAACAGGCAGAACTCTCGCGGGCGATCCCGCGCCAGTTACGGAGATAGGCGACATCGCGAAGGCGATGGGCTACAAGAAGGTTGTCAAAGTGTCGGCCGACGACCTTGGCGAGCTTGAGAAGGTTCTCAAGGACGCCATGGATGGCGATGATGGCGCACTTGTAATCGCCTACGCGCCATGCCGCATTGCGGCGAAGCTTACCAAGGAAGGACTTTGCGAAGTCGACGCCGACAAGTGCAAGGCGTGCGGCGCGTGCTTCAAGATGGGATGTCCGGCGATGACGCGCGGCAAAGAGGTTCGTCCAGACGCTTTCCAGATGGTGATCGACCCCAATCAGTGCGCAGGCTGCAAGCAGTGCCAGCAAGTGTGCAAGTTCGGCGCGATCAAACGAGTGCGGTAATCCGTACCGACAGTGCTTCCGATATGGAAAAAGTCGTTTTGAGGCAAGGCAGGGAGCGGTCGCTGCTGAGGCGTCATCCGTGGGTGTTTTCCGGCGCGGTCGAGTCCGCGCCGGAAGGGATTTCCGCCGGAGATACCGTTGAAGTCGTTTCACACGGCGGCGACTCGCTCGGCTTCGGCAGTTTTTCGCCCGCGTCCCAGATACGCGTGAGGATGCTTTCGTTCCATGCCGGCAACATTCCCGACGCGGCGCTGATCGAATCACGCGTGGCGGCGGCAGTCGGGCGGCGCGCGGACTTTTTTGCAAACGCCTACACGAACGCGATGCGTCTCGTCAACGCCGAGAGCGACGGACTGCCCGGAGTCGTGGCGGACTACTATGCCGGATGGGTCGTCTGCCAGTTCACATCCGCCGGAGCCGAGTTCTGGAAAAAGACGATCGCCATGGCGTTGATGAAGTTCGCGCCGTTCTGCCAGGGCGTGGCGGAGCGCGCCGACGCGGACGTGCGGGCGAAGGAAGGTCTTCCCGTCGGCGGCTTTTCGGTTATGGAGGGCGCGGAGCCGCCCGGACTAATTGAGATATCGGAAGGTCCGTGCAAGTTTCTTGTCGATGTGCGCAAGGGCCACAAGACAGGGTTCTATCTCGACCAGCGAGATGCACGTCTTGCAGTAGGTTCTCTTGCGAATGGCGCGGAAGTTCTGAACTGCTTCGCCTACACCGGCGGCTTTGGAATATTCGCCCGCCAGTGCGGCGCAATGTCGGTCACGCAGGTTGACGTCTCGCGCGACGCGCTTGAACTGGCGAAGAAGAACGAGGCCCTGGTGCACCTCTGCGGCACGACGATGGAGTATGTCGAGGAGGATGTTTTCAAGTATCTCCGCAGATGCCGCGACGAGAACCGCAGCTTCGATATGGTAGTGCTGGATCCTCCGAAGTTCGCCGAAACCCGTTCGCAGATCATGAAGGCCGCGCGAGGATACAAGGATATCAACCTTCTGGCGATGAAGCTGTTGAAGCCCAACGGAGTTCTTGCGACCTTTTCGTGCTCGGGCGCGATGAATCCGGAGCTGTTCGACAAGGTGCTGGCCGAGGCCGCGGCCGACGCCGGGCGCGATTTCCAGATGATCGCCAGAACGCGCCAGGGCGCAGACCATCCGGTCGCGCTCGGCTTCCCGGAGGGCGCATACCTGAAGGGCGTGGTGCTGAGGGCGATCGACTGAAGAAAGGGCTGTGGCGATGGAAGAGATTGATTTTGATGCCGATTCATTTGCGGACATAATCGCAAAAGACAACCGCTACAATCCGCGCGCCTATGCGCTTCTGATGGATGTGATACGCTTTCTCGGCGGAGAAAACGGCGACAAGCACATGACGGGTGAAGACATTCTCGACGAATTCCGCGAACTGACGCTTGACCAGTTCGGGCCGCTGTCTTACCGGGTTCTTGCGGAGTGGGGCGTCAAATCAACGGAAGACGTCGGTGAAATGATGTTCAACCTTGCAGAGTCGCATCGCATAGGCAGGGACGAAGGCGATTCAGCCGAGAGTTTCGCCGGGGGCTACAATTTCAAGGAGGCATTCCTCGGTCCATACGCGGTATGACCGTGCCAGACGCAGCGATGTGGCGATTTCCCCATTTGGGCATGTAAAGGAAAAACGATGAGAAAACTTCCGTTCGACAAAGCGAAGCTTGAAGAAATCGCGTCAAAGTGGCCGACGCCGTTCCATATCTACGACGCCAAGGCGATACGCGAAAACGCCAAAAGACTGAACAAGGCGTTTGCGTGGAACAAGGGCTTCCGCGAGTACTTTGCAGTGAAAGCGGCCCCCAATCCGCATCTGATGAAACTCTTGAAGGATTTCAATTTCGGAAGCGACTGCTCGTCAATGGCCGAACTCGAACTTGCCGCGAAGGTCGGCAACACCGGCGAAGCCATAATGTTCACGTCCAACGACACGCCGGCGGACGAGTTCCGCCGCGCCTGGGAGCTTGGAGCCATAATAAACTTCGACGACACGACGCACTGGGAGGCTTTCGTGGATGCCGTGCATCCGGAAGGGTTTGACGGGCGCGTGTTCTGCTGCAGGTACAATCCCGGGCCGCTTAAGGGCGGAAATGCGATAATCGGCAAGCCCGAGGAGGCAAAGTACGGTATGACGCGCGCTCAGCTTTTCGAGTGCTACGCCAAGATGAAGGCGGCGGGCGTCACTCGCTTCGGCCTGCATGCGATGGTGGCTTCGAACGAACTCGACCCGGAGTATATCATCGACACGGCGAAGATGCTGTTCGATCTTGTTGTGGCTGTTTCGTCGGAGCTGGGCATTGCTTTCGAGTTCGTGAACATAGGAGGAGGAATCGGCATTCCCTACCGTCCCGACCAGCAGGCGATGGACATCTTCAAGGTGGGTGAAGGAATCGAAAAGGCCTACAATGATACGATAGCCGCCGCCGGGCTTAATCCGCTGAAGTTGTTCATGGAGTGCGGCCGGTGCATAACAGGTCCGTACGGGTATCTTGTTTCGCGCGTTTTGCACATAAAGAACACATACCGCCTGTATGCCGGGCTTGATGCGTGCATGTCGAATCTGATGCGTCCCGCGCTTTACGGAGCATATCACGAAATAGTCGTGCCGGGCAAAGAAGATTCGGGCGAGACGAGCGTGTATGACGTAACAGGATCCCTGTGCGAGAACAACGACAAGTTCGCGATTCAGCGTATGCTGCCTGTTCTTGCGCCCGGCGACCTCGTAGTCATATGCGACGCGGGTGCGCACGGCCATGCGATGGGTTTTCAGTACAACGGCAAACTGCGCTCCGCCGAACTGCTTCTCGAGTCTGATGGATCTGTGCGCGAGATACGCCGCGCCGAAACTCTTGACGACTATTTTGCGACTCTCGACTTCTCCCCGTTCGTCGATTGACATGGACTGGCTTCGCAGGATTTGGTACTGTGCCGCATGTGCCGCTCTGTGTGTCTCGGCCGGGGCGTCCGCCTTGGCGCAGATGGATGTTCGGCTGGACGGCGGCGGGGAACTCCGTTCGATATGCGTAGGCTCGGCCGAATTCGCTACGGGCGGAGGAGATGTCTGGTCTGCCGAGTTTGCGGCGTCTACGAACATCTGCGTGCGTGCGGCTGTCGCGGCGCACGACGCCGCATCGTTCGAGCGCGTCGAACGCGATGGCGGCGAAACCCTGCTGTGGCGTGACATTCCGCTGGACGGCGTGCACGGCGTTCTTGACGCCCGCGTCGATATCGAGCGGCGATCGGACGGTTCGCAGTCGTGGCGGATTTCATTCGACTGCCGCTCGTCGGACTGGAGACTGTTTTCGACGGACTTTCCGCGCCTTGCCCGTGTTACGCGCGACGGCGAGGGCGACGCCATGCTGCCGTGGAGAGACCATGGGGCGCGACTTTACAAGAAGCACTCGTCCAAGAAGCGCAGACGTTTCGACTATTTGGGTTACGCACCGATGGTGGCGGCGTTCTTCATTGGCGACGATGGCCTTTACATCGCCGCCGAAGACCCTGACGCGCGAATCAAGCGCATGTATGTGGAGGGCGAACAGAACATTCGCTTCGAAACGCCTGTCGAGCTTGGCGCCGAGGGGCCTCGCTACAGTGTGGTTCTTTCGCCTCTCAAGGGTGACTGGTGGGCCGCCGCCAGACGCTACCGCGACTTCGCACTGAAGCAGAAATGGACCGCGAAAGGCCCGATAAAGGATATTCCCGGCTATCCGCATCGCATTTGCGAGATTCCCCTTTGGATAAACATCCACGGTCACCCGGATGTCGTGTCGAACACGCTCGCGCGGGCCAAGGCGATCTTCCCGGACTGGACGACAGGCCTCCATTGGCATCTTTGGCAACATTCCGGGCACGATGTGAACTATCCGGAGTATTTCCCCGAGCAGCCCGGCACCAAGGAATGCGTCGCATTCTGCAAATCCATCGGGCAGGAGCCAATGTTCTACACAAACGGGCGCCTCTGGACTGCGACCACAAGCGGATTCCTTTTGGCCGAGCCATATTCCGTGATGCGTGCGAACGGTACGCGCCACATAGAGAAGTATGCCCCGTGGACGCCGGAGCTTGCCGTGATGTGTCCAAGCCGTCCCGAATGGCACAAGGTGCTGCTTGGCTTCACTTCGCGCATGCTTGACGAACTTGGCGCGCAATCGGTTTTCATTGATCAGGTTGGGGCGGCGGAAGGTTGCGCATGCTACGACCCGGCCCACGGGCATCCAGTCGGCGGCGGCTCGTGGTGGTACGATGGATACTCTGCGGCGCTCGCGCCCATCCGCCGCGCCTGGAACGAGAAGGGTGCGTTCGTGACCACAGAGGGTTCGGGCGAAGCGTATATAGGTATGGTTGACGGCTATTTGCAAGTAGTGGAGCGTACGCCTGAGGATGTTCCGTTCCACAACGCCGTCTATTCGGGCTACACAACCTACTTCTGCAGTCCGGAGAACAACGATGACGAGCCCGATGCATTCCGGGCCCTCCAGACGCGCGAATTGCTGTGGGGCAATTCGCTTGGATGGTTCCTGCCCGACATCCTGGACAGGCCTGCGAAGTGCGAGATACTGCGCGAGCTGTGTGCATTTCGCCAAGCGAACCTCGATGCTCTTGCATACGGGAATCTGCTGGATGAACTGCGTTTTGCCGGACCTGTCGGCACGACGGTCTATGAATGGCTTGGACGCCGTCCGCACTTTCGCCTTTTCGACAAGACATTCAAGCTGCCGCCGAGCAAGTTCGCCGAAATGACGGATGTCGTCGGCAACTGGTGGCGCACATCGAATGGCGCGATCGTACTGCTGGCCGCGAATCTTACCGGTCGTGCGCAGACCGTTGAATATTGCGACCACACTACTGGCGCAACACGTTCGCTCTCGCTTGCACCCTATGAGATGCGGCGTATGGAGTCGCCCACTTCACCATTGCCCTGAGTTTTTGCGGCAAGCGCCGCGTGGAGCGGAAATTCACGGTGTGCGCCACGCTCATTTTTGGTATAATTACCAAACATGAGCGACAAAATCACTTTGCAGGGCGGGAGGCTGTGCGTTCCCGCGAATCCGGTAATACCTTTCATCGAGGGCGACGGCACTGGACCTGACATCACCCGTGCGGCGATGCTGGTCTGGAATGCCGCGGTAGATAAGGCATACGGCGGCAAGCGGAAGATAGAGTGGCGGGAAGTGCTTGCCGGAGAAAAGGCTTTCAAGGCGACGGGCGAGTGGCTGCCGCAAGCGACGCTAGACGCTTGCAGAGATTGCCTCGTATCCATCAAAGGCCCCCTCACCACGCCCGTAGGGGGAGGAATAAGATCCATAAACGTAGCCATGCGCCAGGAGCTTGATCTGTACGTGTGTCTGCGTCCAGTGCGGTGGTTCAAGGGGGTGCCCTCTCCCGTGAAGCGCCCCGAACTCACCGACATGGTGATCTTTCGCGAGAATACGGAAGACATCTACGCCGGAATCGAATGGATGAACGGAACCGCCGAAGTCGAGAAGGTGAAGAAGTTCCTTCTGGACGAAATGGGCGTGCGCAAGATACGATTCCCCAAGACGGCTTCGATCGGGATCAAGCCTGTCAGCCTTGAGGGTACCGAGCGCCTTGTGCGCGCGGCGCTTGACTACGCGATCGACAACGACCGCAAGTCGGTGACTCTTGTGCACAAGGGAAACATACAGAAGTTCACCGAGGGCGCATTCAGGGACTGGGGCTATGCGCTTGCACGCCGCGAATACGGGGCGAGCCTGATCGGCGATGGACCGTGGTGCGAATTCAAGAACCCCAAGACCGGCCGCACGATCACGGTGAAGGACTGCATATGCGATGCGTTCCTGCAGCAGATACTTACCCGTCCTGCCGAGTACGATGTAATAGCTACGCTGAATCTGAACGGCGACTACGTCTCGGACGCGCTGGCCGCGACAGTCGGCGGAATCGGAATAGCGCCCGGCGCCAACATAAACTACCAGACAGGCGTGGCCGTATTCGAGGCGACGCATGGAACCGCGCCCAAGTACGCCGGGCTGGACAAGGTCAACCCCGGTTCGCTCATCCTTTCCGGCGAGATGATGTTGAGGTACATGGGCTGGACCGAAGCCGCCGACCTCATCATTGCCGCGATGGACAAGGTGATCGCCGCCAAGACCGTCACCTACGACTTCGCCCGCCAGATGGATGGCGCGACCGAAGTGAAATGCTCGGAGTTCGGCGCAGCATTGGCGAAGGCGATGTAAGATGAAGCTTGCGCTCGTCGGGGATGTCGCACTTGACGTGCTTGCGCCTTATTTCAGGGCGGCGGGCCATGATGTGTATGTCCCTGCGGGGTTCGGCACATGGCGGCAGGAGCTGCTCGACGAGACATCCGGGTTGAAGCGTTTCAAGCCTGATGCGATTTTCGACGTCACTTCGCATGACGAAGCCTTGGCGGCCGAGGTTGACGGTTTCTTCGACGAGCGCATGCGAACATTGGCGTCTCAGCCATACTCGCTTGCCGGAATAAAGGCGCTTGTCGAGGAGTTTTCGTATTTCGGCATAGCCGCGCCGAAAAAGGTTTTGGCTGTTGACGCCGACAACACGCTGTGGCATGGAATCCTCAGCGAAGACGGCCGCGATGCGCTTGTGCCGTGCGTCGAGTTCCAGAAGGGGCTTCTTGAGTTGAAAAAAGCCGGCGTGACGCTTGTGCTGCTCACAAAGAATGATCCATGCGACGAATTTATGCGTGGCGACTTTCCTCTCAAAGACGGCGACTTCGCTGCGCGCTGCATCAACTGGGCGCCAAAGGCGGGAAATCTCATCGAAGCCTGTCGCAAACTGAATCTGTCGACCGACAGTGTCGTCTTTGTCGATGACAATCCACATGAACGGGCGCAGATGGCGGCGCATCTGCCGGAGGTCGCCGTAGTCGCGTGGAACGGGTGGAATGACGGGGCTGCGCGACCTGATTCCCGGGCACGATGTCTTCTGCGTCGCCTCAAGGAATATTTCTTCCGCGACATGGGCAAGACTGCCGAGGATGGCATGCGTGCGGCGAGCTACGCGGCCCGCAGCGCGGCGGAGACGACAATGTCGTGCTTCGACAATGTCGGAGATTACCTGAAGTCGCTGGAATTGCGCGTAGAGCCTCGTCTGGCCTGCGATGGCGACCTGGACAGGCTTGCGCAGATGGCAGGCAAGACAAACCAATTCAACGCCACCACGCTGCGCCGAACCCGCGACGAATTTGCCGCGTTGCTGAGCGACAGCACAAAGCGCGTTTATGTGTTCAAAGCGGCAGACCGTTTCGGCGAGCAGGGGATTGTCTGCTATATCGTTGTTGACATTGTCGCAATGCGAATAACCGATTTCGTCATGAGCTGTCGCGCCATGGGGCGCACTCTGGAACACTTCGCTTACAATTATGTCGCGCGCGAAATGGGCCGTCCGCCCGCCGTGGATTATGTGCCTACGGCAAAGAACGCGCCGTTTGCGGAGTTTTTGGGCTCCCTCAAGCCGGAAATGGAGACTTGGTATGAAGAAAGGTGAATCAATCGCGCTCGTTTCTCTCGGCTGCGCCAAAAACGCCGTGGATCTGCAGGTAATGGCGGGAGACCTTTTGAAGAAGGGGTGCGTGTTGTCGCCCGATCCCGACCGTGCCGATACAGTCATAGTAAACACTTGCGCCTTCATAGCGTCCGCCCGCGAGGAGGCGGAATGCGAAATAACCCGTGCCCTTGCGCTGAAGGCCAAGGGAAACTACCGCAAGGTCGTGGTGGCCGGCTGCTATCCGCAGCGCTACCCCAAGGCCGTGGCCAAGTTTCCGGGCGTCGACATATGGCAGGGTGTGCCAAAGGACTGGACAGAGCCGAAGATTCCCGCGTTGCGCTTCACAGGAAAGGCGTTCGCCTATTTGAAGATCGCCGAAGGCTGCGCCCACCGCTGCGCCTATTGCGCGATACCTGCGATACGCGGCAGATTCAGAAGCCGCCCTGTCGATGCCATACTGAAAGAGGCGCGGGCGCTTCTCAAGAGCGGTTGCAGAGAACTCAACATCGTTGCTCAGGATCCAATGCTCTATGGTGTAGAGTGGCGCAGGTCCGGAGGGCCGTCATTGACGGATCTGCTGTGGAAGATCGACAGTTTGAAGGGTGATTTCTGGGTGCGGGTTTTGTATTCGTATCCGAGCGAGATCGACGAAGACTTCATTGTGTGGATGCTCTCGTCGCGCCACGCAGTGAAATATATCGACGTTCCTCTGCAGCATACCGATCCGTACGTTCTCGACAAGATGAATCGCCGAGCCGCAATCGCCGCCACTCGTACAGCTGCAGAGACGCTTCGCGCGCTGGTGCCGGGCGTGACGCTGCGAACCACTATAATGACCGGTTTCCCGGGCGAAACGGAGGCGCGGTTCAATCGCATGATGGCCGATCTGGCGCGCATGCAGTTCGACCATCTCGGGGCGTTCGCGTATTCGCCGGAGGAAGGAACCAAAGGCGCAAAGATGAAGGGGCGGCCTTCGCGCAATGTCGCCGAGGCGCGCGAGAAGGCTGTAATGGACCAGGCGGCAGCCGTCTGGAAAGTGAAGTCCCGCAGAATGATCGGCAAGGTGTTCCGTGCTCTTGTCGTCGCTCCGGGCGTTGTGCGCATGGAGAGCCAGGCGCCGGACGTGGACGGTGTTACATATATCGATTCCGAGCCGCCAGTTGGCGAGTTTGTGCAAATCAAGATCGTCAAGGTTCGCGGATTCGATTTCATTGCGACTGTATTGCAAAAGGAGATTGCGGAATGAAGGTCAATGCTTTTCGCCGCTTTGTCGCGGCAGTGTTTTCATCGGTGGCGCTTTCCGCCGCTTTCGCGGAAAGCGACCCGTTTCGTCCGGAAAAGGCGCCGGCCGGCGAATGTCGCGCGGCTTTGAACGTGCGGCAGGGCAACCGCATGCCAATCGTGGCTGGCGAACTAAACGGCGTCAGGTGTACTCTTCTTCTTGATACCGGCGCAACCCACACCACATTCGACATGTCGTTCGTCAGGGAATCGCTGCCGGATGTGCAGCTCGTGCCTGTTATGATGATGGGCGAGTCGAATGTAGAGGGCGCTCCGCGCTTCATGCAAGTACGCAGCCTCAAGATCGGGGAGGTCGCTTTCGAGACCTTTGGCGTGATGGCGCTGGACATCTCGCATCTTGAAAAGGCGGTTGGAGTAAAAGTGGACGGCATAATCGGAATGAACGTTTTGGGGCGCGTGCCGTGTATCATATCCCTAGGCGCCGGCGAAATTGTCTTTTCGCCAGGAGCGCAGTCCCTCGCCGGATTCGGCCGCGCTGTGCAACGCCTGGAGTATGATCCAATGAGCATATTGCTTCCGGCGACGGTCGACGGCAGACGCTTTGAAGTGCTTGTGGACTCCGGCTCGTCGATGACGCTGCTGTCGTCCGATACGCACTGGCCGACTACAGGCGTGGCATCCATCGCGCCTCTCACCGACATAAACGGCGCCGCCGACCTGTCGCCGCGGTCAGGCGCACCCGGCGTTCTGGATGTGGCGGATGGAATCGAGATATCGCCGGTTGTCGTGCCGGAGCCGATGAACCGTATCGGAGCCGACACGCTGTTGCGCTATGACATGTTTGTGGACGGAATGGCAGTGCGCTTCCGCAGATTCAAAGCCCGGACCCCGACCGACGGGAAAGATGGCGGGCCAGACTCGGTCTCGCGGTACGACAGCAACATGTGCGCCGATGGCGTCGTTGTCACCAACGGCCTCAAATGGATTGATGGACGAAGTCTGCCGATAGAAGGCCGTGCTTTCAGCGACGTGGACCATTGGTACGACCGTTTGCCGTCTGGTGTCACCACAAACGTGAACGAGGGCGTACGCAACATGAAGCACCATACGGCCGGAATGCAGTTTCGCTTCTCGACCGACTCGAACAAGCTCGTCTTTAAATGGGTGCCGTACAACGGCGGATGGATGTCGATGGATCATATGCCTAAATCCGGCATGAGCGGCATTGACGTATACTGCTACGACACGGTGAAAGGGCGCTGGCGGTATGTCAAGACAGGACGCATCGAAAAGCCGTCTGGCGCGCAACTCGAGATACCGTGGAGCCCCGGCGCGCCGTGCCTTGTGAACCTGCCGCTGTACAACGGCATCAAGGAGTTCTCGCTCGGTGTGGAGACGAATGCCGTCGTGAAGCCCCTAGGCCCGCGCAAAAGCGGCGTTGAAAAACCTGTAGTCTTTTACGGGACATCCATCACGCATGGCGGCTGCGCATCACGACCCGGGATGAGCTTTGTAAACATCATCGGACGAGAACTTGATGTGCCTGTTGTGAATCTGGGCTTTTCCGGGTCGGGGGTAATGGAACTCGAGATGAGTGAACATCTTGCGCGCATTGACGCCAGCTGCTATGTTTTGGACTGCCTGCACAACATGCGGCTTTCGACGAATCAAACCGCTCGCAAGGGACGCAACATGGACGAGAACTACGAGCCGTTCATACGCAACCTTCGAGCGAAGCGTCCCGACGTGCCGATTGTCATGGCCGGACAGTGCGACGTGTACTGCAACGGGCCGACTGAGAAGGACGTTCTTCTCAAATCCATTTACGACAAGCTTGTCGCCGAAGGCTGGAAGAACCTTGTTTATCTGCCGAAGGACGCAATGTACCCCGATGATCTTGAAGGTTCTGTCGATGGTGTCCATCCAAACGATTACGGCATGGTCGCGCTCGCTCGCGCCTACGGCGAAGCCGTATCCAAGGCGCTGGGGCTTTCCGCCGCACACCCATGTTTGCCTTTGCGCGGCAAATAAGGTATAATACACCTCAGTTATGTCAAGAACGACGCTCAATCTCAAACAGGCCGCGGAACACGTTCATCTGGAGATGAACGAGTTGAAGCATGCCGCCCAGAGAGGGGAGGTCGAGGCGTCGGAGCATGGCGGCGACTGGTGGTTTGAACATCGCGCGCTTGACGAATGGGCCCAGCGCAGGCTTCTCGCCTCCAACGGGCGCGAGATTCGTCGTCAGCACAACGCCATACTGGATGAAGATCGCCGCCTGCGTCATGAAGAATGGCGAGTGTCGAATCTCTTTCGCCTTGACGGAATGTGCCTTTCGATGCCAGGGAAGGCAAAGGCGGGGATGGTCCGCGACATGAGCGATCTCGCTGGGCGCACTGGGCTCGTGTATGATCAGGAAGGTCTGTTCAAAGAGCTTATGGAGCGTGAGAACACGGCATCCACCGCGGTCGGTCAGGGCGCCGCGTTCATGCATCCGCGTTTTCACGACCCTTACCTTTTCGAGGAGTCGTTCGTAGCCTACGGAAGAAGCGACAGGCCCGTGTTCTTCGGCGCACCGAACGGTGAAGGCACGCGCCACTTCTTCCTTGTTTGCTCCACCGACCATGTGCAGCATCTCAATATACTGGCGCGGCTTGCCCTGATGGCGCATGCGACGGAGTTCCTTGAAGTCCTGGACGAGGCGACGAGCACGGAAGAAGCGCTGTCTATCATAAAGGCTGCCGAGGAGGGGCTTCTCAGATGAAGAGATTTTGGTTCTTTGACCTGGACGGCACTCTTGCAGACACCGATGGAGACATCCGCCTTGCGTGGAAGACGGCCATGAACGAACTCGGCCTGTCGTGTCCAGATTTCGACAAGCGCTTTGTGGCCGGCCCGCCGATCGAGGATATGGCCAAGGCTCTTTTCCCGGATATTTATACCGACGCGCTGGGCCGTGCAATACGCGAGCGCTTCGGCAGTCACTACGATTCGGACGGTTTCCCCACAACCTGCGAATATCCTGGCGTGATAGATTGCGTGCGCGCCCTAAAAGCCGCTGGCTCGAAGGTGTACATCGTAACGAACAAACGTTATGCCGGCGCGAAGGCGATAGCGGCGAAGTTCGGATGGACAGATGTTTTCGACGGCCTTTACGCGGGCGACATGTACAAGGACGATCCTGCGATCGGCAAGCTGCGCAAGGGCGCGCTGCTGGCGCGGATCATGCGCGAAACCGGGGCTCGTCCCGAAGAGTGCGCAATCGTCGGCGATACGTCGAGCGACTTTGCCGCGGCAAAGGAAAACGGAATTGAATCGGTCGGAGCGTCGTGGGGCTATGGAACCCCCGAAGAACTGGCCATGGCAGACAGAACAGTAGACAAACCAGAGGAGATAAGAGTATGACTATGAAAACCATGATGACCGGCGCGGCAGTCGCGGTTGTGTCAATGCAGTGCCTTGCCACGGCCGCAATGACCGGCTTCGGCGAGATGACGCCAGAGGAAACCGCCAGAAGACAGGCCCGTAGTGTGCATTTGAGGTATCCGTCGCCGTCGCCTGTAATCTCCGGCGCGGCAGTTTCCGTAACCGTCCGGAAGTCCCACCCCGGCTCGTACTTCATGGCGCTCGGCTGGAACTGCGGCTACTGCGGCATACAGGAACTGCCCGACAGCCGCCACGTTCTCATATTCTCGGTGTGGGATCCCGTCGATCCATACGATTTTGCGGCCCAGCCGGACAATGTGAAGCTTGAGCATCGCGCGAAGGTGATCTACGCCGATCCGCTCATGGATGTTGCCCGTTTCGGAGGCGAAGGCACGGGCGCCCGGACCATGGCCGGTTACGGATGGAAGATCGGTGTGCCCGTTCGTTTCAAGATCGAGACCGAGCCTGACGGCACAAACCGCACGGCGTACACCTGCTGGCTGCAGGACGCCTCGAATGCGGAAGGCTGGCACAGACTTGCGACAATTTCCACGATGAACCGTTCGGGCCAGGCGCCGGGCTTCGGTTTCCTGCACTCGTTCGTTGAGGACTTCCGCCGCGATTACGACAGCGCCACTCGCATGAGGCTCGCGGAATTTTCCGGAATCGAGGCGCGTTCTGCGGAAGACGGAAAGTGGCGGCCGATCGTCCGGGCGACGTTCACCGGCGACAGCACGCCTTCGTCCAACATCGACGCCGGACGCGTGCCTGACAATCCCGGCGCGTTCTTCCTCGCCACTGGCGGCGCCACGACGAATGCGACCACGAGGCTTTGGCAGGAAATCCGATAACAAGAAGGCAAGGCCAAAATGGACAAGAAACTCTACATCAATCCTCCGCTTGTAAACAGGGCGTACGACTGGAAGAACGGACCGCAGCCCAAGACAAGAAAGGATATCGATCGCTTTTTCGCGTCGCCCGCGATCCGCAAGGTCAAGCAGGCAATGTGCGAGATGGGCCGCCGCATATATGCCCGCGGGTTCACCGACGGCAACGGAGGCAATCTCTCCGTGCGAGTGGGGGAGGATCTTGTTCTGTGCTCCCCTACGCTCTGCTGCAAGGGGTTTATGGAGGAGCGCGACATCTGCCTGGTCGATATGAACGCAGGCCAGCTTTGTGGCTACCGCCCGCGCACGAGCGAAGTAAAGGTTCATATCGCGATGATGAAGACCGCCGGCTGGAACGCCTGCGTACACTGCCATCCGCCGCACTGCAATGCGTTTCTTTTCGCCGGCAAAGTGCCGCCGAACGGCATCAACCCCGAGGCGGATATCTTCCTGAACCAGATTCCCATCGCGCCGTACGCCACGCCGGGTACTGACGAAGTCGCGGCGAGCGTCGCCGAGGCGTCGAAGAAGTCAAACGTGGTTTTCATGGAAAACCATGGCATAGTGTGCGGTGCGCGCGACATAGAGGAGGCTGAATGGTTCGCCGAGAATGCGGACTCGTTCTGCCAGGTGCTTCTGCTGGCGGCCGGCCACGGCGCGCCGCTTCAGCAGGTGGGCCGGCAGTCGGTGAAGGACTTCCTTGCGATACGCAAGGCCATGGGGCTTCCCGTGGACGATGCCCAGCCGCTCTACAACACAAACCGTTTCAATGGTTACGCAATGAAGAAGACAGGCAAGTAAAATCAAGGAGAAACAAATGAACAGAATCATTCTCAATGAAACATCATACCACGGCGCGGGGGCTGTCTCGGCGATTGTCTCCGAGCTGGCGGCCCGCGGGCTCAAGAAGCCAATCGTGTTCACGGATCCCGATCTGCTGAAGTTCGGCGTCTCCAAGAAGGTGACAGGCCTCCTCGACAAGGCCAAGGTCGCGTATGCCGTGTATTCAGACATCAAGGCCAATCCGACGATCGAGAACGTGAAGAACGGCGTAAAGGCGTTCAAGAAGGCCAAGGCCGACTCGATCATCGCAATCGGAGGAGGCTCTTCGATGGATACGGCCAAGGCCGTCGGAATAATCGTTGCGAACCCGAAGTTCGCCGACGTGCGGTCGCTCGAAGGCGTCGCCCCGACCACAAAGCCTTCCAAGCCGATTCTCGCCGTTCCGACGACGGCCGGGACCGCCGCCGAGGTTACCATCAACTATGTAATCACCGATGTCGAGAAGAAGCGCAAATTCGTCTGCGTCGATCCGCACGACATACCTGTCGTGGCGTTCGTCGACCCCGATATGATGTCGTCCATGCCCAAGGGTCTTACCGCGTTCACCGGAATGGACGCGCTCACGCACGCCATCGAAGGCTATATTACCAAGGGCGCGTGCGCAATGACCGATATGTTGCACCTTGAGGCGATACGTCTCATAAGCCTTTCTCTCCGCGACGCGGTCGCGAACAAGCCGAAGGGCCGCGAAGGCATGGCTCTCGGACAGTACATCGCCGGTATGGGTTTTTCGAACGTAGGGCTTGGCGTAGACCACTCGATGGCCCACGGCCTTTCCGCGCTCTACGACATGCCGCACGGCAAGGCGTGCGCGATTCTTCTGCCGACGGCCATGAAGTTCAATGCGCCCAAAACAGGCACGAAGTATCGCGAGATCGCGCGTGCGATGGGCGTGAAGAATGTGGACAGGATGACGATGCCCGAATATCGCAAGGCCGCAATCGCCGCTGTCGAGAAACTCGCCAAGGATGTCGGCATCCCGCCGAACCTCAAAGGCGTGCTCAAGAAGGAGGACGTCAAGTTCCTCTCCGAGTCGGCCTATGCCGATGCGTGCCGTCCCGGCAATCCGCGCGACTGCACGGTCAAGGACATCGAGAAGCTCTATCTCTCTCTGATGTAATGGCGCATCCGCACCATAAAGGACCGCGCGAGATGGTTTCCGGCGGGGAGTGGCTATACGGCCGCAACCCTGTTGAAGAGGCTCTCGCGGCGGGGCGCCGTACGGCGAGCGAGATCGTTCTGCCGCCGGCGTTTCCCGATGAAGACGACCAGATAAGCCGCATGCGCGACGAGGCGCATGCGCGCCATCTGGTCGTCCGCACTATGGAGCGCGCCCAGCTCGACAAGTTGACGCGCTTCGGCCACCATCAGGGCGTGGCGCTGAAGACCACCGGCTATCCGTACGTCGGTTTCGAGGAGATGTTGCGCGACGTCAATGAAGACGAGAATGCACTGGTCGTCGTTCTCGACCATCTCGAAGACCCGCAGAACGTCGGATCGATTCTCCGCACTGCGTGCGCCGTCGGCGCGACCGGCGTTGTGATTCCCGAAGACCGCGCTTGCGGCATAACGCCTGCGGCTGTGCGCGCTTCGGCCGGAGGAGCCGAGCATCTGAAGATTGCGCATGTCGTGAATGTGGTGCGCGCGATGAAAGATTTGAAGGACGCCGGACTTTGGTTTATCGGTCTTGATTTCGGCAGCGATGCCAAGCCTTACACGGAAATCGACTTCAAAGGCCGTGTCGGTCTTGTGGTCGGCGCCGAGGGCTCCGGCATGTCGCGTCTTGTGCGAGAGACCTGCGACTTCATAGCCGAACTGCCTATGCCCGGCGGCTTCGAGTCGCTCAACGCAGGTGTCGCGGCGGCTGTCGCGATGTACGAGATTCTTAGGCAACGCGGATAGCCGCGTACATATTTGATGCAATTCACCAACAACCAAAACAACAAGGAGCAATTCGACATGCAGAAGACAATCATCAAGAACGCCCACGTGGTTTCGCCCGACGTCGATCTCGCCGGCGCTACAATCGTGGTCGAAGGAAAGAAGATTACACAGGTCACGACGAAGAAGGTTTCCGAGAAGGGGGCTTCTACGATTGTGGACGTGAAGGGACAGTACGTAATGCCCGGCTTCATCGACGTCCATACGCACGGCGCGCTGACATACGACTTCTGCGATCCCGATCCGCAGGCGGTCTTCAAACTCGCCGAAGCGAAGCTCGCCGAGGGCGTGACGACTGTTTTGCCCACTACGCTCACGGTTTCCCATGACGAGCTGCTCGTCGCGGCGAAGAATGCCAAGGCGTATGTAGCGGCCGGCTCGCCTTTCGCGAAAGTTCCCGGCATCCATCTTGAAGGTCCGTTCATCAACGTAAAGTGCTGCGGTGCGCAAAACCCCAAGTTCGTGCGCAAGCCTTCTATCAAAGAGGTAAAGGAAATCAACAAGGTCTTCCCCGTAAAGCAGATCTCCTACGCGGTTGAAACCGAGGGTGGCGCGAAGTTCGCCAAAGACTGCATCAAGATGGGCGTCGTTCCGAGCTGCGGACACACCGGCGCAAAGCTCGCCGACCTGATGCCGGCATACAAGAACGGTCTCAGGCACATGACGCACTTCTGCAACCAGATGACGCCTCTCCACCATCGCGAGATCGGCATGGTCGGCGCGGGCTTCCTGATTGAAGACCTCAA
Organism: uncultured bacterium; assembly: GCA_902776615.1. GTDB lineage: Bacteria > Verrucomicrobiota > Kiritimatiellia > RFP12 > UBA1067 > UBA1067. The sequence continues at coordinate 8,990 of CACYQU010000004.1, read as the reverse complement.
CACCGAGGTCATATGCGACAAGATTCACCTCTGCCCCGACATGCTCAGGCTCATCTTCACGCGCCGCAATCTCGCGCACGTCCAGATGATTACCGACTCTCTCAGGTGCTCGCACTGCAAGGACGGCTACGCATTCCAGATGGGCGGGCTTGACGTTTTGCTCAAGAACGGCGAAGCCCGTCTCGTCAATGGCGGCAATCTCGCCGGTTCGACGCTCTGGATGGGAATGGGTCTCAAGAACGTGCACGACGTCACAGGCATTCCGCTCAAGGATCTCGTCCGCACGACCTCGTGGAACCAGGCGATCGAGTTTGGCTGGGGCCGCGAGCTCGGCAAGGTCGAGAAGGGCTTCACCGCCGATTTGGTCGTGATAAATCCGCGCAGTTGGAAGCCGTCGGCCGTGTTCGTTGACGGCGAACAGCGGATATGATATACTACACCCTGTTTTGACGATCAGGAGAGATGGCTGAGTGGCTGAAGGCAGCGGTTTGCTAAATCGTCGTACGGGGTAAACCCGTACCGGGGGTTCGAATCCCCCTCTCTCCGCCAACAATGGCGCAAGACTCTCAGGACGCAAGTTCTGGGAGTTTTTCTTTTGCCCATCTTTCGTCTTCAAGCGGTCAAATTGCGCACCCTAATCACTTGACCAGTTGGGCTAGTTGCGCGATGCGACGAATTATGGTATTATATGCATTCAAAACGCGGAATCGGGGGCTAACCGGTTCTGGCCGTTGTGGCATGGTGTCATGGCGGTAATACGGACAAAACCCCGGAAAAAGGGCACAAATCCGAAAGAAGACAAGGAAAGAAAAATGCAGAAGAGCTATCGTGCTCCGAACCCGGGCGACAATCGCGCGTGGTTCCTCGTGGACGCGAAAGACAAGCCGCTTGGCCGCTTGGCGGTCGTTGTGGCGAACAAACTCCGCGCGAAAGACCTCCCGACGTTCGATCCGTCGGTGGACGCAGGTGCGTTCGTGGTCGTGATCAACGCGGCGTCCGTCAAGCTGACGGGCAAGAAGGAAGATCAAAAGGAATACCAGCGCTACAGCGGTTTCCGCGACGGTCTCAAGCGCTTCAGCGCCGCCACGATGCGTGCGCAGCATCCCGACCGCATGATCAAGGAAGCGGTTTGGGGAATGTTGCCGAAGAACAACATCGCGCGCAAGATGATGACGCGTCTGAAAGTTTTCGCCGGCGCAGAACACACTCACGCCGCGCAGAAGCCGGTCGAGATAAAGCTCTAAGGAGGATTTACTGAAATGGCTACCAAGAAGGCAATCTCCGCCGGAACAGGCCGTCGCAAAACGGCAACGGCTCGCGTCAATCTCGTAGAGGGAACCGGCGTGTGGACGGTGAACAAGGTCGCGCTTGAGGATTACATCCAGAGCGAGGCCCTCCGCGACTATCTCAAGCAGCCTGTCGCGATAAGCGGTTACGACATGTCCAAGGTCGATGTCGTGGCGTTCGCCAAGGGCGGCGGAATAGCCGGCCAGGCCGGTGCCATCCGCCACGGTCTCGCCCGCGCTCTCGTCGAAGCCGACGAGACGACTCGCGCGGCGCTCAAGAAGGCCGGGTGCATGACCCGCGACAGCCGCATGAAGGAGCGCAAGAAACCCGGTCAGCCCGGTGCACGCAAGCGCTTCCAGTTCTCGAAGCGTTAATGCCAAAGAGGCAACACCGGCCGGGGCCGAGGGTCGTCGAACCCTGCGTCCCCGGCCTGTGGTTATTATACAGACTATTTTTCCATGGCATTTGGATTTATCAAGAAGATCGCCCAGTTGTTCACAGGCGGAAAGCCCGCCGGGCAGCAGAAGAATCAGGGCGGCAAGTCCCGCGAGGGCAAATCCGGCAAAGGACGCGCGAAGGGCGAGCGTCAGCAGAAGTTCCAGCAGAAGACGCAGAAGTCGCAAGGTCAGCAGAAGAAACCTCAGGCTCACGCCGACCAGGCGAAGCGTGGAGACCGTCCTCAGCAGAAGTCATCGCGCGGCGACCGCCGTCGCGACGATCGCAGGAACGGTCGCGACAGGGATCGCTCAAGGCGCGGTCCGGCGCCGGTAAATACCGCCGCCGATCAGGTGCGTCCTGGCGGAGTGGTGTCTGACGAGGAGATGATGGCGCGCAAAGCGGCGCACGCGGCGTGGTCGCTCGATTCGTTTGTGGTCGATCCGGTCGAAGGCAAAAAGCGTTTCCACGATTTCGATTTGCCTTCCGAGGTAATGCACGGCATAGCCGATCTAGGCTTCAAGTACTGTACCGAAATCCAGGCGCTTTCGCTTGAGCAGGCGCTTGCCGGCAAAAACATTGCAGGCAAAGCCCAGACGGGCAGCGGCAAGACGGCCGCGTTTCTCGTGGCGATTCTCACTCGCTACCTGCGAACGCCCGAAAGCCGCGCAAAGACCGGCGGCACGCCGCGCGCGCTCGTCATCGCGCCAACCCGCGAACTCGTGATCCAGATTTGCAAGGACGCGGACGCGATTGGCAGGTATTGCGGGCTGAGGTCTCTCGCCATCTACGGCGGAATGGACTACGACCGTCAGAAGAAGGAGGTGCTCGACGCGCCTGTCGATCTTCTTGTCGCCACGCCAGGCCGTTTGCTGGACTTCGTAAAGTCGCACGTAATCAATCTTTCGAAAGTCGATACTCTTGTGATCGACGAAGCGGACAGAATGCTCGACATGGGCTTCATTCCGGACGTTCGCCGCATTATGAGCTATCTGCCGCCAAAGGACAAACGCGCCACGATGCTTTATTCCGCGACTCTGAACGACACGGTGATGCGGCTTGCGATGAATTGGATGGAAGAGCCCTACAAAGCGGAGGTCGAAAGCGAAACGAATGCGACCGACACCGTAAAGCAGGTGGTTTACATCGTCCGTTCGTCCGACAAGTTCAAGGTTCTCTACAACCATATCGCTCTCCATCCGAGCGCACGGACGATAGTGTTCTGCAATCGCAAGTCCACGACGGAGGATGTGTACGAGTCGCTGAAGATCCGCGGGATTGCAGTTGAAATGCTGTCTGGCGACGTGAACCAGAACAAGCGGCTCAAGGTTCTCGATGCCTTCAGGGACGGCGAAATCAAGATTGTGGTCGCCACAGACGTCGCGGGTCGCGGAATCCATGTTGACGACATAGAGTATGTGATCAACTTCGACTTCCCTTACGAAGCCGAGGATTATGTGCATCGCATCGGCCGCACCGGGCGCGCCGGAAATACCGGAATCGCGATCAGCTTTGCCGATGAGGACGAGTCGTTCGCCATTCCTGAAATCGAGGAGTTCATAAAGGAGCCTCTCAAGTGCACTATGATTCAGGACGACGATCCTCTGCTCAAGCCCATCCCTCCGCGCGGCTCGAAGCCCGGCGAGGTCGACAAGCAGGCCGTGGCCGCAGTCGATGCGCGTGAAGCCGTCGGCGCGGAGCAAAAGGCCGCCGCCGCCGCCATGACCGGCGTGGCTGCTGCGAATGCGGTTACGGGAAACGGTTCGCCCGCAGTGCTGAGGAACGATCATCCGGTCCGCGAGTTGCCGAAGTTCGAGCATGCGCTTGATCCGAAGGCTCCCCCGCCTGACGAGAAAGACGTCTATTCCAAGCCGGTCGAGCAGACGGCAAAGACCGTGGAGTTCACGCTTTAACAGGGCGGTCTTCGTGAAACTGTCGGTTGTCATAACGACCAGGAACGAGGCGGCCAACATTGCCGCCTGTGTTCATTCGTTCGACGCTGCCGTGAAGAGCGGAGATGCGGAAGTGGTCGTTGTGGACAATTCCTCGACGGACGATACCAAGGCCATCGCCACCTCTCTCGGTGCGACGGTCTTCGACAAGGGGCCCGAGCGCAGCGCCCAGAGGAACTTCGGATGGCAGAAGGCGCGCGGAGAATGGGTTCTTGTGCTGGATGCCGACATGATCATTCCGCCAGAGACCGTTGACGAGATCCTGTCGGTCGAGGGCGGCGACGCGTATTGGATACCCGAGGTAAGAACCGGTCGCGGCCTTCGCACCAAAGCGCGCAATTTCGAGCGCAGTTTCTACGATGGAACATGTGTGGATGCACTGAGGCTTTTCAGACGATCCGTGCTGGAGAAGACCGGCGGCTATGACGAGAACCTGCTTGCCGGACCGGAGGATTGGGAGCTCGACATACGCGTTCTCGCCACAGGTGCGAAGTGTGCCGTGCTAAAGCATCATCTGATCCACAACGAAAAGCGTCTCACGTTGCGCAAGATGCTGGAGAAGAAGGCGTATTACACCAAAAGCTTTGCGGCATATCAGGCCAAATGGGCGGGACATCCCGCGGTGCGACGCCAGTTCTCGCCTTATTACCGTTTTTTCGGCGTGTTCGTCGAGAATGGGAAATGGCGCAAGGTTCTCAGGCACCCGCTTCTGTTTGCGGTCGTAATGTTCGAGCGCGTAGCGGTTGGCGTGGTGTATCTATGCCACAGGAGGCGATAGTGGCGGACGGCGACTACGAACGCCGCTCGACGAAAGAGGCCGAGCTTGGACGTCTGACGCGTATTATTGCAGAGGCGCGATTAAAATGCTACAATTCTACAGAACAATCCAGAAAGGAAACCAACCATGAAGAAGGCATTGATAACCGGAATCACTGGACAGGACGGAAGCTATCTCGCTGAGTTGCTGCTTTCCAAGGGCTACGAGGTGCATGGCATCATAAGGCGATCCAGCTCGTTCAACACGGGTCGCATTGACCACCTGTACCAAGATCCGCACGTGAACGGCGTTAAACTCTTTCTTCATTACGGAGACCTTGGCGACAGCTCCAACCTGATGCGAATCGTCCATGAAATAGCGCCGGATGAAGTATACAACCTCGCCGCCCAAAGTCACGTAAGGGTGTCGTTCGATTCGCCCGAGTTCACTGGCGATGTCGATGCGATAGGCACGATGAGGCTTCTCGAAGCGATACGGCTTACGGGAGTTAAAACGCGCTTCTACCAGGCGTCCACGAGCGAACTTTTCGGAAAGGTGCAGGAGGTGCCTCAGAAGGAGACGACTCCATTCTATCCGCGCTCTCCGTATGGTGTTGCGAAGCTGTATTCTTTCTGGGCGGTCAAGAACTACCGCGAGGCGTACGGTCTTCACGCTTCAAACGGAATACTGTTCAACCACGAATCGCCAAGACGCGGCGAGACGTTCGTCACGCGCAAGATCACTCGCGCGGCGAGCAGAATCAAGATGGGCCTTCAGAATGAACTGTTCATGGGCAATGTGAACTCTCTCCGCGACTGGGGGTTTGCAGGAGACTATGTCGAAGGCATGTGGCGCATGCTGCAGCAGGATTCGCCGGACGACTACGTGCTCGCGACGGGCGAGATGCATTCGGTCAAGGAGTTCCTTGCCGAGGCGTTCGGCTATGTGGGGCTTGACTGGGAGAAATACACCCGCCACGACAGTCGCTACGAGCGTCCTAGCGAGGTTGACCAGCTTTTGGGCGATGCGTCGAAGGCGAAGAAGGTTCTCGGCTGGGAGCCGAAAGTCACCTTCAAGGGGCTCGTGCGCATGATGATGGACGCCGACCTCGAGCTCGCACGCAAGGAGCTTGCCCTCAGGGACGCATAGTCGCGCGGGACTTCGCCGGTCAGGAAAGGATTTCGGCGAGGTCTTCGGTCGTCAGTTTTTCCGCTATCGCAGCATCTGTCGTAGAGACGGTTGCTGCGATTAGTGCTTGTTTGCGGCGTTGAAGCGTAAGAACCTTCTCCTCCACCGAGTCGGAGGCTATAAGTTTGACGACGTAGACCTTCTTCTTTTGTCCGATTCTGTGCGCACGGTCCGTGGCTTGGTCCTCCACGGCAGGATTCCACCACGGATCGTAGTGGATGACCATGTCTGCGCCGGTAAGGTTCAAACCCGTGCCGCCAGCCATCAGCGAAATCAGGAAGATCGGTATGTTTGGATTGCGGTTGAACCGTTCGCATTCGCCAAGGCGGTCTTTTGTCGAGCCGTCGAGATAGCAGTATTTGATGCCGAGGTTGTCGAGCTCTTCGCGCAGAACGGCGAGCTGTTTGACGAACTGCGAAAACACGAGCATGCGGTGTCCGCCGCCGATCGCCTCGTCAACGACATCAAGGAACGCCTCGACTTTGCCTCGGCTTGCGATCTGCCGCAACTTCATGAGAAGGGCGAGCATTTCAAACTTTGTCTTCGCGCCGCGCCGTTCTTTCTGGAGCGTCGCGTTGTATTCGCGCTGCGTCTCTTCGGGCATCGGACAGTAGGAGACTTTCACCAGTTTGTCCGGCAGGTCTTTTGCCACGGACTTTTTGAGGCGGCGCAGAATGAACGGATGAAGCTTCCGCTTAAGCTTCATTTGCGCCGCCTCTCCTTCAGACCCGCCCTCGTCGATCGGCGTTTCGTAGCTGGCTTTGAACATTTCATAGTCGCCGAGGTATCGCGGCATCAGAAAGTCGAATATCGACCATACGTCCGCCACGGAGTTCTCGATGGGAGTGCCTGTAAGCACAAGCCTCTGCCGGGCGGAAAGGTTTTTCGCGGCTTTCGCATTCCGCGTGCGCCGGTTTTTTATGTGCTGGGCTTCGTCGAGCACAAGAGCCGAGAACTCCCGGCCCAAGTATGCGTCTTCAAAGTCGCGCTGCAGAAGGGCGTAGGAAGTGATTACGATGTTTGCGGAAGGAATCCGGCCGAAATCGCGTGCGCGATCCGGTCCTGACACAACGAGCGTTTTCATCCACGGCGTGAACTTTCGCGCTTCCGCTTCCCAGTTCCTGACGAGCGAAGTAGGACACACTATCATGGCCGGCAGGTTGCATCCGTCCGCGCGTGGCAGCGAAAGCCACGCCAGGGTCTGAAGGGTTTTGCCAAGCCCCATTTCGTCGGCAAGCAGTCCGCACAGACCGGTGTTTTCGAGAAAGCGCATCCAATACACGCCCTCCTTCTGGTACGGCCTCAGCACGCCTTCGAGCCTGCCAAGCGCAACGGGCTCGAACTTCGCCTTGCCTTCACGGTTCCGCGCTGCGGCGGTTTCGCGCCAGTTGGAGGCGGCCGTGTCGTCGAGGTCGATGGAGTCCAGCAGGTCGAGCGACGCTTTTACGTATGGGGCGTGAACGCCGTCCACGCGGAACCAGCCGTCCGACGTGCCGCTGCCTGCGGTTGCGCAGTCGCGGAAGACATCGTGCATGGTCTCGATCGCGGAGTTGTCCAGAAGGGTTACGTGGCCGTCCTTTAGGATGTAGCCGTCGCCTCTGTTCAGTGCGGCCTGTATTTCAACAGGCGAAACCTCGTCACCCATCGCATCGAATGTGTACTTCACTTCGAACGCGCCGTTTGCGGCGTCGCGTATCTCGACGACAGGCACGACCGAGGGCATTGTGTCGGTAAGGGCCATCAGACGCTCGGATAGCTCTACCCTCCATCCTTTCCGCCTCAGGAACGGCAGCCCCGCGCCAAGGAAGTTGAGCACTTTTTGCGAATCGGTAACATACAGTTTCAGGTCTCCTTCGCGGTAGCCCCGTTCAAACCCGTAGCGCTCAAGAAGCTTCAAGGCGTCTTTCTCGGCCTTCATGCTGCGCACCAGTCGCACGAGCGGATCGTCTGGATCTTCGAGCCATACGATGCGATCGTCCTGAATCGAACATGCGGGCAATCCTATGTCGCCATAGTAGGCGTCGACTTCTATTGATAGGCTGGCGCGCGAACCAGAAACGAAGGCGTCGAACTTAGGCTGCATGGGAACGGTGATGAAGCTGTTTCCTTCTTCACCGTCGTCGCCTGCCGCTCCGTTTTGCGCCGATATGCCGTTTGTGCCGGATGCATCGCTTGGCGAATCGTCGTCAACACAATCCATCTCCTTTACCATCACCGCGATTCCGAGCGCGACGACATGCGCGCATATCTGCCCGTATTTCTGGTTTTGGATGCACGGGCAAGCGCTCTTGATCCGTCCCCCCGGCTCCAGATGGAACGATACGGGCATTTCCCACCCGTCGGGCTGTTCGATTTTTCCGCGAATTTCCAGCTTGTCGTCGTCGTACTCCGCCATGGTCACATCGCCCGAATTGACCATTCCAAGGGCCTGGTTGAAAACCCCTGGTCCTCCCCACTGGATGAGCTCCTGTTGTGTTATTCCGCTTTTTGGCATGTAGTGCATATTATACCAAAACCTTGCGCACTGATACACCCGCTTAAAAGTTTTCTTGATTTGGTTCTTTGTGAGAGTGAAGTCCAGAAACAAATGCAAGTTTCTCTTGCGCTTAGTCTCTGAGAATGTTGGGCGGAATTGAAAGGCATGACATTTCCCATCATTCCTTCCAAGGAAGGAAACCCGCGTTTACTTCTGGACAATACTGCCCGTCGCAGGTTTTGTCAACTCCGATCAGCAGGGCTCTCGCGCAGACGCTTGTGCGCCCTACGGGTTCGGCGTAGCCGAACCAGCAGTTATGACCCGACCGAAGGTCGCTTCGCAAAGCGAAGTCGCTAGAGGTCTGTGCGCAAGCGTCTGCGCGAGAGCCCAAACGATTGGAGTTGAATTTCGTGCGGTTACTTTCAGAACACGCGTTTACTCTTGGACACGAGCGTCAGGTTCGGTATTCTGTACGCCAAACAAGCAACAAATGAGGATCCCAATGGGGAACAGTCCCCAGATGTTTCAGCAGCCGCCGCCCCTCATAATGCAAACCCTATATAGAGTTTATCGTAAAGCCTATATAGGGTTTATGGTAAAACCTATATAGGGTTTGGGGTAAAGCCTATATAGGGATTTGGGTAAAACCTATATAGGGTTTGTGGTAAAGCCTATATAGGTTTTTTGTTTTACCCCTCCGGCCTGTTGCTACCGCGCCGGCCACTCCATGACAATGCGATAGTGCTCAAGCACTGCGGCAATATCCTTCGCCAACCGCAGAACAAACCGAACCCACCGGGGACAGCAACTGTAAATTTCAAGCGACATTTTCGAGCATTGTCTAAGGGTGCGGAAATTTAGTCCCTGCGCGTCAGCGCATGGAAAAGACAGGAAG
>CACYQU010000003.1 GCA_902776615.1 uncultured bacterium | reverse complement strand
CCTCTCCGCAAGCCTGGTACGGCTTGAAAAAGAATTGTTCCCATTATATCTAGCGCATCCGCTCCGCGGACAGCCTTCGGCTGGGGGATATGCCCTACCTGGCTTTGCAATTGCCTCAAATATCTCACGCAAAGAGACAGAGAATGGTTTTTGCATCTTCCATCTGAGCGGGAGAGATGCCCACCTTCCCAGTGAAACTGCCTTGGCGTGCGCGTTTTGGTATAATGTCATGCATGAAAGATGTGAAACAATTGTTCCTGCCTGTGGCGTTTGCGGTTGCCACCGTTGCGCAGGCGGAGGTTGTGGCGTTCAAGGATGCGGCGACGATCAAAAGCTGGGACGCCTGGAACGACCACAAGCCCTCCGCGCAGCCGAAGGAGCGCAGAAGCGTTACGTGGGAGCGGCTGAACGCCATCGACCCTGGACTTGAGGAGATCGGCCGCCTGGCCGTACGCGACGCGAAGGATATAAAGGCTTCCAAATGGTCCGTCGGCTGCGAAACACTCGACCGCGACTACGCCGACTGGACGGCCTACAGGCATCTGCTTGGCCCTCTCGGTGCGAAGCACGGGCGGCTTTTCTCCGGCTGGGCGAAGACCGAACAGCAGAAGGGGCTCTACGACTTTTCGTGGCTCGACCCGCAGGTTCGCGAGATGGCGGCTGCTGGAGTGAAGCCGTGGATTTGCCTTTCGTACGGAAATCCAGTCTATGGAAGCGACTTCCGCCTCGGAATGCGCGTGAAGCAGGTGACGGAGAACGCCGAGGCGTTCGAGGCGTGGCTGCGGTATGTGACGGCTTGCGTGTCGCGCTACAAGGATGTCGTTGACGAGTGGGAGATATGGAACGAGCCGTTCGGCCAGGGGCCGGAATATGCGGAGCTTTTCTACCGAACGGCAAAGGCGATACGCGCCGTGCAGCCCGACGCGAAGTGCCTCTGCACGGCTGTCACGTTTCCCGGCGACTACACGTGCGTACTGGAGCGCCTCAAGGCGGAGAACGCCCTAGACCTCGGTTCGTATTTCATCTATCACCCATACGACCCCAATCCCGACAGTTCCTACGCGACGCGCGCCGAGCCTCTGCGCCGTCTCGTAAAGAGCTATTCGGGGGCGTTCGACGTAATGCAGGGCGAGGGCGGCTGCCCGTCGCAGCTCGAGTTCGCCCATGCGCTCAAGAACATCGAATGGACCGAGTACGCCCAGGCGAAATGGAACCTTCGCCGGGCGATAGGCGACGCGGCGCGATCGATACCGTCCAGCGTGTTCACGATGATCGACCTGCAATACACTTTCATGCTCCAGAGCTTCGGGCTGGTGAGATCGAATGCGCTGAAGGAAACCGTCTATCGCCGACCGTCGTACTATGCGATGCAGAACGTCTATGCAATCTTTGACGACGACACTTTGCCGCAGGGCCGCGGGACGGTTCGCGCCGCCGGTCGCGAAATGGAGTGCGCGCACTTCAAGCGTTTCGGGCAGAGCTGGCGCTTTTACTGGTTCTGCGACAGGCGCCCCAGCTCAGACCTCGCGTTCGAGCGTGTGGATATCGAGATTCCGGAAAAACTGCTGAGGCCGGTATGGGTCGACATGATCACGGGACGTGTGTTCGAGATACCCGAATCGTCTGTTGGACAGACCGAGGGCGGCATTTCTCTCAAGGACGTTCCGATGTGGGATTCTCCGGTTGCCATCGTGGCGCGGTGCGCCGTGGCCCTGCGGCGCGACTGGCTGAAGTCGTCGCCGGCGGAGATTGTCGATTCGTTCTACCGTCCGGGCCAGCCCGATAACAAGATGAAGGCTTTCCCCGGCCCTCACACGAACGAGGCGTGGCTTGCAATGACGGCAGGAGAGTTCCTGCCGTGCATCGACCGCTATGGACAGTTTCGCCATCGCGATTGGCCGGGCAAGACGATGTCCGACGACGACCTCAAGGCTGCGGCGCAGGCGGAGGAGGCCGACCTTGCGGCGCATCCCGGACCGTCCGGACGCGACCGCTTTGGCGGGTGGTCCGCCGGTCCGCAGCTTGAGGCGACGGGGCGCTTCCGCACACACCGCGACGAAAACGGCAAGTGGTGGCTTGTCGATCCGGAAGGGCGCCTTTTCTGGTCGTTCGGCCCTGTGCGGGTTTCCGCGTCATCGGGGATGACGCCGGTCAACGGCGATAGCTCCACGCCTCGCACAGGCATCGCCGCGCCGCCGCGCGACTGTTTCTTCGCTGAGCTTCCGCCTCCACCGGATTCGTCGGATGCGACCGCCTTCTCGAAATTCTGGACGACGCACGACGACCTGCTGTGGCCGTTCTTTCTCGCGCGTGGCGAGACGCGCGTCTATGATTTCTCGTCCGCAAACCTCTACCGCAAGTACGGCGAAGGGTATTACGGCATATTCGCCGACCTCGTCCACCGCCGCCTCAGAAGCTGGGGCGCGAACACGATCGCCAACTCGTCGGATCTAGCGATATGCCTTATGGACCGCACGCCCTACGCCGAGCGAGTGGAGTGCCAGTCGCGTCCGATCGCCGGGAGCCACGGTATGTGGTGGCGGTTCCGCGACCCGTGGGACGCCAGTTTCTCGCACGGCGTCGCGGAGGCGCTCGCCGAGCACGGACGCGAGGCGCACGATCCGTGGTGCATCGGCTTTTTCGTCGACAACGAGATAAACTGGGGCGGTGAAACCGACCTTGCCAAGTGGATCGTGCAGTCGCCCGCCGACCAGCCCGCGAAGGCCGCGTTCGCCGACTGGCTAGAGAACAGACACGGTTCGTTCGCGGCGCTGAGCCGGGCGTGGGGAGTGGCCTACGCAGACCGCGCGGACTTCATGGGTTCGGTCGTGCTGCCGCAGAGCACGGCGGAGGGCGACCTTTACGAGTTCTCGTGTCTTGTGATCGACGAATACTTCAAGCGGACGCGCGAGGCGGTAAAGACGTTCGATCCGCAGCTGCTCTACCTCGGCTGCCGCTTCGCGGGAAGGGCGCGCGACGAGGTTGTGCGGGCGTGCGCGAAGTATTGCGACGTTGTGAGCTACAACATTTACCGCTACACTATCGGCGACTGGCGGCTGCCCGAAGGGCTGGACGCGCCGGTGGTGATAGGCGAGTTCCACTTCGGCGCGACGGATCGCGGCCCGTTCGGAACGGGCGTGCGGCAGGCCGGGAACCAGGCCGACCGCGCACAGAAGTTGACGGCGTACGTGCGCTCGGCGCTGGTCAATCCGCAGATAGTGGGCGTGCATTGGCACCAATTCGCCGACCAGGCCACGTCGGGCCGGTTCGACGGCGAATACCTCCAAGTCGGCTGGACGGATATCTGCGACACGCCGTATCCGGAGACTATCGACGCCGTCCGCAAGCTCGGCGAGAGCATGTACGATTTGCGCGCCCGGGAACATTTGCCCGCCACGGGCAGGTGAAATATGGTAGAATATACGCAAAACCAACAAACACCAAAGGAGAACATATGAGCATCTTCAAGGCCTATGACATTCGCGGAATATACGGTAAAGATCTGGACGAGGCGATTTTCGAGAAGATCGCCCGTGCTTATGCGAAGTTTGCGGGCGTGAAAAAGGTTGTAGTCGCGCGCGACTGCCGCAAGTCGTCCGACTCGCTCTTCGCCGCATTCACCAAGGGGCTTACCGACGTAGGCGTCGACGTGCTCGACATAGGCCTCGCCTCCACGCCGATGAGCTACTTCGCCAACGGCACACTGAAGGCGGATGGCAGTGTCATGATAACCGCTTCCCACAACACGAAGGAGTGGAACGGCTGCAAGCTCTGCAAGGCGAACGCGGTGCCGATTTCCGGAGCGACGGGAATCAAGGACATCGAAAAGCTCGTCATGACCGGCGACCTCGGCGAGGACGCCGCAGTGAAGGGAACCGTCACCAAGGTTGACGTTTCGGCCGAATACGCGGCGCATGTGAAGGAGTTTGCGCATATGAAGCGTCCGCTCCACCTCGCGCTTGACTTCGGAAACGGTATGGGAATCGCGGAGTCCGCCGCGTTCAAAGGGCAGGACATGCTTACATACGACGCGCTTTATGGCGAATACGACGGCGACTTCCCGAACCACGCCGCCAATCCGCTTGAGCACGAGACGCTGGCCGACCTGCAGAAGCTGATTCGCGACAATCCCGGAAAGTACGCATTCGGCGTCGCATACGACGGAGATGCCGACCGAGCGGGCTTCATCGACGAGAAGGGCGAGATCATCGCCATGGACTTCATCACCGCGCTCATCTCGCAGGATCTTCTCAAGACCAATCCCGGCGCGGCTTGCTTCTACGATCTCAGGTCCACCAAGGCTGCGGACGAAGCCATCGCGGAAGCCGGCGGTCGCCCGATGATGTCGCGCGTCGGCCACAGCTTCATCAAGGCGCAGATGCGCGAGAACGACGCCATCTTCGCGGGCGAGCTTTCGGGGCACTACTACTTCAAGGCCAACTTCACGGCGGAGTCCAGCTCGATGGCTACATACGCGCTCGCGAACATCGTCTCGGCGAGCGACAAGCCGCTTTCCGAACTGATCGCCCCTCTCAGGCGCTATTCGCAGTCGGGCGAGATCAACAGCCGCACCACGACCCCGCCTGCTGAGATTCTCGCCAAGATCAAGGCGAACTATGCGGGCAAGGCCAAGGTGTTCGAGCTTGACGGCGTGTCGGTCGACGCATGGGAGACGGAAGGCTGGTGGGCCAACGTTCGCATGAGCAACACCGAGCCGTTGGTGCGTCTCAATCTCGAGGGCAGGACCAAGGAAATAATGGAGGCGAAGCGTGACGAGTTCCTTGCGCAGATTCGCGCTTGAGTGCGCCGTTGTGCTGGCGGCCGCAGTCCTTTCAGGGTGCGGTGCAGGCGATGGCTCGAAAGAATACGAGGCCGCGCGCGCGGCGTATGCCGTGCGCGACTTCAGAAAGGCCGAAAAGTTCCTTTCCGAGAGCATAAGGCTCGCGCCGCGAAACGCGGATGCGCTCGTTCTGGCCGCGCGCGTCAAGATCGACCTCGGCGAGATGGCCGAGGCGACGGACTATGTCGAAAAGGCGAAGTCCATCGCCGGCGGCGATGCCGATGTGAGAATGCTCGATGCATACGTCGCCTACTATGCGCAGGAGTACGCCAGAGCCATCAAGACGTTCGAGGGCATCTCCGCCGACGCCACGCTTGACGCGAAGATCCGCTCGCAGGCGCTTTCGGGGGTTGGCGTAGTGGAGATGGCCCGCAACGAGATCGACCTCGCCCGCATAGCGTTCCTAAAGGCGGCGCGGGTCGACAGGCGCAATCCGGCGGCATGGTACCATCTGGGCCAGCTGTACCATCGGCTTGGCTACAGCGAGGCGGCGCTTGAGCAGTTCGACATATTCGTCAGGCTGGAGGATACGGCGTCGAAGCGCGTGCAGGATGTGCAGCGCACGGTGATACCGCGCATAAAGGACGAGATCGCGCGTCAGGCGGCGGAGCGTCCCGGCGCGTCCACGCGCGACAGCTCGGCGTCGGGCAGGTCCATCGCCGAGGCGGAGTCTGCGTGGAAGAAGGGCCAGTACAAGACGGCGAAGACGGCCTATCTTGCGGCATATGCTTCCGATCCTCTGTCGTATCCGGCTGCGCTTGGCGTGGCGAAGGCGATGGAGAAGACCGACGCCACGGCTGAAGGGCAAAAGAAGACGTTCGAATACCTCAAGGCGGCCTGTTCGCTGAGGCCGAGCGCCATATCGACCTTCCTCAAGACGGGCGATCTGGCGATGAAGCTCGGCCACTACGCGACGGCGGTCGAGATATATTCGCGCGCGCTTGCGGCCGATCCGTCGAACTTCATGATTGTCGACGGGTTGATACGGGCCCTTCGCAAGGCCGGCGGGGCCGACCGCGCGAAGACGGCGTCCGCATACCAGGCGTATCGCGATCTCATAACAAAGAAGCGCTGATCATGCAGCTGGCCACGGCAGACTATGTTATTCTCGGCGCGACACTGGTCGGTGCAATATTCGGACTGTTCGGCGGTTTTTCGGGCGCGCTCGCGTTTCTTGCCGGCGTAGGCGCGGCTTCGGCGGCCGTCAGGTTCGGATGGGACGCACTCGCTTCGCGGATTGCAACCCCGTGGCTGCTCGCGCTGGCGGCGCTCGGCGTGGCGCTTGTTGCGTTCGGCATAGCGCGGCTAATCGTGAAGAAGACGGTGAACAAGTTGCTTGCGCAGCCTGCGGACGCCATATTCGGTGCTCTGACTGCGGCGGTCGCCGCGTTCGGCGTTTCAATCGCCGCGCTTTATATGGTGCAGCAGATCGGTGGCGATGAGTTTTCGGCGGAATCGTCTATTCTGAGGGAGGTTCTTTCGCTTGTCGGATGACGGGTTGATGCTTGAGGCGAAGAAGTTCGAAAAGAACCTTTTGAACTTTTTCTGGCGTCAGGGCGTTTCATTCTCTGAAGGCGAGGATCTTGTCCAGGAGACTTATCTTCGTTTGTGGAACTACCGCGGCGAGTACAAGCCGACTGCAAAACTCTCGACCTTCCTCTTTACGATCGCGCGGCAGGTGCGTATCGACGCTTTCAGGCGTCAAACGCGCCGTGAGGTCAGGGAAGAGGCGTGGGGAAAGGAGCGGTCCGACGTGCAGATGCCGGCCACTATGGCCGGTGAGGATGTGCTGTGGGCGCTTGGGCGGCTGCCTGAAAACATGCGCGAGGTGGTGGAGCTCGGGGTGATGCAGGATCTTCCGTACGCGGAGGTGGCGCAGATCCTCGGGGTTCCGCTTGGTACGGTGAAGTCCAGGATGCACAATGCACTGAAGAAGCTGAAGGAGATTTTCGATGACGAAGGATCTTGAAGAAACGCTCGCCGGGCTCGGCCCCGGCTATCGCGAAGTCGTTGACAGGCTGCGCACGGCGCAGAACCTTACGCCCGTCGTGCGCACGTTCAGGCCTATCCCGTATCTCGCTGCGGCCACTGTGGTGGCGCTTCTGGGCCTTGCAAGCGTGCTCACGATGCGAGAGAGTTCGGTCATTGTACGGCACGGTGTCTACACTGCGGCGTACGAGAAAGGCGCGGAGGCGCTTTCGAGCATAGTGTCCGCCCAGAGGGCCGACGGCAGTTGGGCGAACGATTTCCTTACGCGGCAGAACGCCGCCGCGTTGAGAGGCGCTTCAAGCGAAGAGATGAAGATTGCCTACAAGAAGGCCGTGCGCTATCTCAGGCTGAAAGGGCTTCGCCCGTTGACAGACGAAGAACTCGAGCACTTTGCCGCCCGTGCGAGGGAAATGGCCTTGACCGTATCTTGAGCATCTTTCGGCGGCGTCGGCTCCCAGTTCCCCAAAAGGCGAGCAGTGCCTCCGTAAAGTCGAAGCGGTTCGGTAAAAGCGTGTTCTTTCCGGCGATGAAGAGTGTTGTCAGATGGCGATGAAGCAAGGCGAAAAAGTCGGTAACTACCGCATCGTTCGGCGGATCGGCGTTGGCGGCATGGGCGAGGTGTACGAGGTCGAGCATCTCGCCCTCGGAACGCGCTATGCACTGAAGACATTCGTTCTCGAAAGCGGCGACGCGGATTTTCTGCGCGAGCGTTTCATGTCCGAGGGACGCGCCCTCGCGCGCATTGAGCACCCGAATGTCGCGCGCGTGTTCGACCTTGGCGTACTTCCTGACGGCACGGCGTATTTCGTCATGAATCTCGTGCTTGATTCGAAGGGAGAGCCGCGCACTTTGGCGGATATATCGCCGGACGAGTTTACGGACGCCGACCGTCTTCGCTGGATGGAGTCGATAGCGTCCGCGCTCGACTGCATACACGCCGAAGGAATAGTCCATCGCGACGTAAAGGCATCGAACATTCTTCTCGATGCGAAGAACGACGCTGTTCTCGTCGACTTCGGAATCTCCCGCTACGAGCATGGACGCATCAAGCGCGAGATCGGAGTCGAGAAGACCATCGTCGCAGGATACGAGGAATCGGCGCGGCGGCTTGTCATGGGAACGGGTGGATATCTCGCGCCGGAAATCAAGAGAGGCGAAGAGGCGAGCGCGGCGTCCGACGTATATGCGCTCGGCGTAGTGTTCTTTCGCCTGCTGACCGGCATATGGTACGAGCCTGGAACAGATGCTCTGCGGCTTCTGGAACCGCTTGAGGGGCCTTGGGACAAAATACTTCCGGCGATGCTTTCTGACGACCCGGCGGTAAGACCGGTGAAGCTTGTCGAGTTTCTGCGAAAAGCGCGGACGAACGCAGTTCGTCCGCACAGGAATGTTTTGACGCGCCTTGCATTTATCGGCTCCATCTGCGCCGTAATCGCGGCTACTTTGGTGTTCTATTCTACACGCTCTGCATGGCCAAACGAAACTCCCCCACTCACCTTCGATCTTGGTGATGGCGTGCGCATCGAGATGGTCGAATGCCGCGATTCATCGGACGCGCCGTTTTGGATCGGTGCAAGCCATGTTACTAACGCCGAGTGGTGGCGCGTCACAGGAAATAGGCGCGATGGCGCGGACGATGAGCCGGCTATCGCTATGTCCATGACGGATATTGTGAGATTCATCGACGAACTCAACCGCCGTTTCGCTGCGCATCTGCCGCGAGGATGCATATTCAGGCTTCCGTCGACGAACGAACTCGCCATTGCGTCAACGGCTGGTGGCGCGAACGCGGCGGACGCGTCTGCGCTCGGCGTGGAGGGTCCGTCTGTCGCGGACAAGAAGGCGCTCGCCGCCGAGAAGGGTGTCAAGTGGGAAAGCATTATGGCGAAGATGCCGTGTAGAGTCCGGACGAAGCCGCCGAACGCCTGGGGCGTCTACGATATCGTTGGACAGGGGCGGACGATCTGCCGCGAGACGGAAGGGGCAGATGAAAAAGGCAGGCCGAAACACATCCAACTCGGGCCGGATGGCATTGCCGAGAAGTCGCTTGTCGGCGAATGGGGATGGAACAGCACGCTGAGGCTCGCGCTGGGGAAGGAGTGATGGCGAACTTTCCCGATACACCGGTTTTGCTACTCGTTCGGCTTGCGTCGGACAAGACTGGCATACGCGACGAAGCCGGATGGACGCGACTCTTCGAGCTGTATGCACCTGCGATCAAGGCGTTTGCCGAGGAGCGCGGAAGCGAAGACGAGAGCGAGGATGTGGTTCAGGAGATTTTCATGCGGCTCGTGGAAGTCTTGCGGGAAGGGCGCGTGAAGGTGGGCGGTGATTCTGGCAAGTTCCGCCGGTATCTCGCGACGCTTGTGAGAAATGAACTTGTCAGTCGATGGCGCAAGCGTGTGACGCGCGGAGAGGGAGTGTGCGTTTCGCTTGACGACCCCGAATCGGGCGTCGAGGCGGCTGTCGAATCCGAAACGGCTGCGGCGATCGACGCAAAGTGGCGGCTTGCGCGGCGCAGGGCGGCTGTCGAGTGGGCGCTTACAAAGACGGCGCTTTCTACGCAGTCAAAAGCGGTTTATCGCGCATATGTGCTTGAGGAGCGTCCGATAGGCGAGGTCGCCGCCGAGTTCAACATTCCGCGCAACTCCGTCTCGCAGATAAAGACCCGTGTTGAGCGCATGATCGCCGCGATTGAGAATGAGTTTTGACGCCTACAAACTGCTTTCGGTATAGTTTGTGATGTGCTGTTGCTCCCGTTTCAATCTTTCAACCCGCCTGGCACTTGACTGAATCGGCTCTGAAATTTATACTATTCACCGAAGTGAACAAATTTGTTCAGTGGAGCGAATAATTATGTATGAATTGCCATTGGTTAAATGTAGTAGCGAGTCGTTTAAATGAGAAACGGCTTCGAATTCAGGTTGTTGCTGGGCCCAGACAAGTGGGCAAGACGACGGCCGTCAAGCAGGCCTTGAAGCATTATGCCAAGCCGTTTACATACCGTCTTGCGGGGGGTCTGGGCGTAAATCCCCTTGCGTGGTTGGAGAGCGAATGGCAGCAAGCCCGACTTCAGGCAAAGTCTCTTGGGGAGTATCTTCTTGTTGTCGATGAAATACAGAAGATTGTCGGATGGTCTGAGGTTGTCAAGCGACTCTGGGACGAAGACTCATTTGAAGACATTTCTTTGAAGGTTTTGATTCTGGGAAGTTCCCGTCTCCTGCTTCAGAAGGGTTTGAATGAGAGCCTTGAGGGAAGGTTCGAGCTTGTTGAGGCATGGCACTGGTCTTACGAGCAGATGCATGAGGCATTTGGTTTTTCAATTGAGGATTTTGTGATGTTTGGAGGGTATCCCGGAGCCGTCCCATACATTCGAGATGAGGAGCGATGGAGGACTTATCTGAGGGATTCAATCATAGAGCCGAGCATAAGTCGTGACATAATCCAGCTTGAGCGCATTTCAAAGCCAGCGCTTCTCCGTCAGCTCTTTGCGCTGGCCTGCACGTATTCGGGCAAGATTATGTCCTATCAGAAAATGCTTGGACAGCTCCAAGACGCAGGAAATGCCACTACGCTTGCGCATTATCTTGCACTCCTTGGCGAGGCGGGGCTGGTCGTGGGAATAGAGAAATACTACGAAGAGGTTGTTCGCGTCAAGGCGTCCAGCCCTAAACTGGTGGTCTGCAACACGGCGTTGATGACGGCGATGCTACCATACGGATTCAACGAACTCCGTTCGAGGCATGAATTATGGGGGCATGCCTTTGAGTCTGCCGTTGGTGCGCGTCTTATACCAAGCTGCCGCAGAAATGATATTCAGTTGCGATATTGGAACGTCGGAAACAAGGAGGTTGATTTCGTCCTTAGCAAAGGCGATGGACTAGTCGCGATGGAGGTCAAGACAGCAGATGCGGACAGTGTTTCGGGGATGAAGGAATTCAAGGCCAAGTATGCTCGTGCAAAACCATATCTAATAGGAGGGCAAGGCATGTCTCCGGAGATGTTCTTTTCGTGCGCGGTGGATAGGTTTTTCTGACCTTTGGTTCAGACTTTTACTGAAATTCGTCTCTGCTGTCATTCTCTCGCGTCTCCTGCGTGTAATATTACGGTGGCTGGTTGTCCGAAAGAGGCGGCTGGCGGCGTGAGGTGAAGTCCGCTCGCACAGAAGCGGCGAATTTTGCTATAATACCGTCAGTTGCCAACCCGCAGGAAGACTGGTAATCATCTTGAAAGGAAGGCACAACGCAAAGATAAATTGTCTTGGCGCGTCCACTGGGCGCACTATGCCGATTTCGTCCCCGCGTCGCGTTTCCTTTCGGGCATACCAGTCGCCTCTGCGGTACGCACGCGGGGACTTTGTTGTCTTTGTGCGGCAACATGAAAGGAAGTGGAAAATGCCTAAAATAGCAAAGCAAACAGGTAATGCGCCTACAGGAGTGAAGAAGCCGAAGAAAAGCGGCTCGAAATCGCAAAAAGCATCTCGCTTGAAAGACGGTGAAGTTGCAATATATGGTGGTATCGTAAAATGTGGCGAACGTGAACGTAATAATTGGGCGTTCTGGTCTATTTGGAAGAATCTTAACGAATATGGGAATCAAGAATGTGCAGACGAAGAAGAGATTCCGCCGAAGTATCGCGACCTAAATCATATGGATGCAGCGCTACGTTGGGAAGACATTCTCAAGGATGCGACAAAGCGGCTTTGGCTTTATGCAAGAACGGAATTAGAGTTATTTGATATCCCAGAGCTAGATAGAGAGAAAGTCAAGGAATGTATAGTGTCTTATATGAACAATGTGGAACAGGCTGGGCAGGAAGTAAATGCTATAATGGAAGAGTTCGCATCAGGCGATTTTGATGGTGATAAGGATGACTTTGTCGAAAAAGTGATGAAGAAGATGTATTATGGCATCTATGTGCAAATCTGCTGGGCTATGAATGCAACGAAAGATTGTGTCAGAAAAGTGATTGATAGTAATGGATACCCACTTGGTGAAATAGGGAATGGCGAAGAAGAAGATTCGGCATTAACGATTTTGAAATTGCTGAAGGACGGCGAAATCGGGAAAGGAGATTTTAAGGACACGACTATTGAAGAAGCAAAATTGAAAATGTTGCAATTATGTCCGTTCAATGACGAGGTAGTGGCGTATTGTTATCTTGACGATGGCGGCAAAGGTCCAATTAATGATATAGTTCGAGAAGCAAAAATAGACATAGAGAAATTGAACGAAAAGTTGACTTCAGAGGATATCGGCGGAATCGTTTCATCATCCAAAAGTCGCAGCAACAGACATCGCCGGGATGATGAAAAAGATAAGAAAAATTCCATGTGCGAAGCGTCTGAAGCGGCAATTGCCATAAACAAGCTGAAGCCTGGTAAGAAAAACAAAAAAAAGGAAAAATCCGTCAACTCGTCTAAACCTAAAGCTGGCGAAGTTGCAATTTACGGAGGCATCGTAAAAAATGGACTGCCAGAATATGCCAATTGGAGTTTCTGGTCATTTTGGAAGGACCTCGCAGAATATGGAGATCAGGAATGTGCCGACGAAGAAAAAGCTCCTCCAAAATATAGAGACATTTCGCCGGACGAAGCCGCTCATAGCTGGAAGAGCATCCTCAAGGAGGCGGAGAAGGATCTTAGACGCCACGTTGAATGGGAATTAAAGCTATTTGATTTACCCGATGACTGTCACAGAGAGGCCGACAATTTCATCTCAAAGTTATTGAATAATGTGAAAACTGTTGGGGATGAAATAGATGAAATGATGGCAATTTTCGTTTCTGGAGACTATGACGTTGATAAGGAAACATATGCCGACATGATAATGCGGAAACTGCATTTTGGAATATTCGTCCAGATTTGTTCGACAGTGAATTCCACCAAAGATTTTCTTCGAAGGATGATAGAAGAAAATGGGTGGACACTAGGTGAAAGCGGAGTTTCAGACAATGAAGATGCGGCCTCGGACATTCTAGAACTATTAGAAAACGATGAGATAGGGAACGGTAACTTCGCAGATACAGGGCGAGACGAAGCAAAGTTAAAAATGCTTCAGTTCTGCCCGTTCAAAAAAGATGTGGTCAGCTATTGCTACTTGGATGACAACGGGAAAGGTCCTATCAATGATATCGCGCGCGCGGCACGAGTCGATGTCAATCCGTTAAAGAGAGAGTTGCTGAAAAAAATAGTCGGTGATGCGGATTTGTCCGCCGAGAGTAGTGCTCATGATTATCGAGATAGGATTGTGAAGGCAGCAGGGGAATTGGAACTCGACATATCTGAAGATCTTGCAGTGATAGATGCTGCTTTAAAACGGCTTGACTGTGAATACCGTACGGTTGACGGCAGGGAGTTCCCCACCCGTGATGAAGCCGACAAACAAAGGAAACTTTCTGCATATGAGGCAGAACTAGATCTGTCAAGCGAAGAGTCAGCCATAGAAGCTAAAGCTAAATTAGAGAAGTTCATAAAAAAGCTTGGAGTTGACGGCGCGTGGAAAATGGAGCGTGTCACACAGGCGCTTGAATGTTTTGACAAAGCAGCAAGAAGAGCAGGAGACAGAATTTTCGAAACCCGGGAAGAAGCTGCCAAGCAGCGAGAGCTTGTTGATTTCGAGAAAAGCTGCACGATTACCGACGAAGCATCTGCCATCAAACTTAAATCGGATATTATTGCAATGGCGACGCGACTTGGCATTGATGGCACTTGGAAACTTGAGCGCGTGAACAGAGAATTGGAGCGGTTTGACAAACTTGCGCGAACAGCTTTTGGCATAGAGTATCAAACCCGCGAAGAGGCTGCGGCAAAACGTGATTCGTCCGAGGCGTTCTTCGCAGCGGTTGAAGCTGCAATAACTTCATCAAATGACAATGGCTTCTATTTCAAAGACGGCATCCCACCCAAGAAACTTGTAGGTGCGAGAACATATCTTTCTGGTGTACAGGACGACGGCGTTTTCGCCATAGTTGACACAACGATCTTTGGTTCGGCAAAAATCGGGCTTGTCGTATCGCGATGGGGTGTCATATGGAAGAACGATACGGTGGAAACTGCTCGTAATGCGTATTCGTGGAAAGAGCTTGCTTCGCTTGACTCCCCGTCAAAACCGAATCGTGGCGAAATAACTTTTGAGAAAGGGGTTGTGTTCGACTTTACCAATTCCAATGGCGATGCAGATGCCTGTAGAGATACGCTCGTTAAATTAGTTGCTTTCGCTAAAGAATCAACATGTCTTGATCGGTTATCCGCAGTAAAAACTGATGGACAATCTGCCGACACTCCGGATATAGCGGAATTTGCAAAATCTCCGTGCAGTTGCCTCTTTGTGGAAGGAAGTATCCCTGAGAAGAAACTTCGGAACGCATTCGTTTCAATGAAAGTGCGGGAGCCCATCGACTCTGTTCGTTTCTTGATTGATTCAACTGTCTTCGGTAGTGCTAAGGAGGGTATGCTTGTCACCAATGATGCGGTGTACTTCAAAAACTTCATGGAAGACCCTGTTCGAGTTCCTTTTGAAAGTATAGAGAGCGTGGAGGCTCAAAAAAATGCCATAACCATCAATTCGAAGGTCTGTCAGTTGATTAACATCCCTGTTGATAGCCTCGAAAAGCTTTGTAGTTACATAAATGTCGTTTCTAAAACCAGAAGGAGGTAGGTAATGTCGGAAGAAATAGCAGGCGCATTGGTAGGTGCGCTAGGACGTTATGTGTTTGGCGATGCCGCACATAGGATTGTAACAGGCTTACAGGATCTAAGCCATGAATTTGATGACATAGGCGATGAATTGCGTAGGTGTAATTCTTCTGAGCATGATGTTGATGAAACATCTGCGAGTCTAGGTGAATGGCCAAAATGGAGAAAGTAATATGTACAATGTACCAATAGCAAGAAAAGTCTGTGCCACATGCAAGTGGTGGCGCGGAAGCCGCGAAGTGAATTTCGTTGGCGCACGTGAGCCGAAGTATGTTACGGTTGACGGCATTATGCCTCGTGGCAACGATTGTGCTGCGTGGCGCGTGGAGCGTGGCGCGACACATACTTGTAACCGATGGTCAAAATGGGAAAGAATATGAGGAGGTTCGTATGGGTTGCACTACTATTAGGGTAGAGAGTCGTGCTTGTGCCACATGTAAAAACTGGAAAGGGATGCGCAAGCTTGAGAATCTTGGAAGCGCAAAAGTTGTTCGGTGTGATTCGGCCCGACAACCTTGTTGTGTTAAAGCTGGGTCTATGAGTACACCTGGTGCAAACTGCGCTTATTGGGCGAAATGGTCTCGGATTTAATCGAAGTCATCTGAACGGAATGAGTCATGCGTAACCTAATCGACATAGTAAAAGGTGGTGCTGTCCTTGCTTTAATAGTTGTCGTTGGATGGCTGGTTGTAAAAGCGGTCGTATGGGTATTCGAGATCATAGGGGGGATATTTAGTTGGTTTTTCAACGATTTTCTTTCTGAGAAGAATTTTGATTCATTTGGGAGCGTGTTCGCATGGGGAGCTGTTGTTTTGATCGCATGGCTTATAGGACGTGCACTACGTAAAAAGTGATTGTTTGCACCGACCCGACCGACACAAACTCGGTGTTCATCGCGATGATAACGATGGTTGACGGTGCGCCGGTCGTAGAATGGTCGCCGAAGCTGGGCGCGGCGGAGGAGTCGCGGCGGCGGTACACCATCTACGGCAGGGCGGGGCTGGAGTCGGGCGAAGAATGGCACTTGCCGACCAACGCTCTCGACCGGTTCTTCATGGTCGGGGTGGAGTTGCGGTAGCCGCGCATGGTAAGTCTCATTCCACGGCAAACATTGCAAAGAAGGTCAGACCTTCTTTGCAATGTTTGTGCGCCAACGGCCGGCTTCTTGCTGTATGACGCCTTTGTCTTTCAGTTGTTTCAGGATGCAGTAGGCCGTGCGAACGCCAACGCCCAGCCGTTCGGACAGCAGGGCTGCGTTCATTTCCGGATTTGCCTCGAGAAGGGATAGTGTTTCCTTTTCGCGCAACGCACCTCTCTCGCTACGCCGCTTCTCGTAGTTTCGGGCTTCGCGCAGTTCGACAGATGCTTTCTGTACTTCGGCAAGATGGGCTGCCCGCTGTGCCACGAGCGCCTCGTCCGTAAGTGGATCCGTCGGCACTTCATATCCCGCTGCTCGCTTTCGAGCGATTTCCTCCGCACGGCGCAGTTTCTCCTTCTCGAGCAATTCCTCGAGAAGAAACTCATGCCTTCCGGCGATAGCATCATCGGATTCCTCTTTCCCGTAAATGAAATGCATTCCGGCTGTCGCGGTCGGATCGCCTTTCCGAAACGCCGAGTAGCTGCTCCACGCATATCCATCGAATTTGTCCGAGGCAGCAGCACGTATTGGATTCAGGTGAATGTAGGCAAGGCACTTCGCCATTTCTGACAAGCATCGCGGAACAACCCTGTCGAAATACGTCGACTCCCATAGTGTTCCCTTGTGTCCGTTTCGGCGGTTGTATTCTGTTGTGAACCACTGTTTGACGATTTTCATGAATATGCCTACGTCATACATGCGACGTCTTTGTGCATCAAGCCATTCGGACACGCGACGCTCTCCCGTTTCGCCTTGCTTGCGCCATTCAATGAACATTTCCGTAATTGACGAGGCCGCCAGCTGTCCCTTTAGCGCTCCGTATCGTTCAATTACTTCCTGTTCGTCCACAAACCGTGGCGTCGGCAAGAACACAAGCAGATGGAAATGATTCCCCATGACGCACCAGCCAAGCAGCTGTACGCCCGAAAACTGCGCTGCCCGGCGGGCGATCTCCAGGAAATCCTTGCGTTCGTCGTCTTTCAGAAAATAGACGCGGTGCGCTATTCTGCTGATAAGATGATGCACAGTCTCGTGTTCTTTTACACGGTTGTTTGAATGTGACATTGTTTCTCCCTGCAAAACATTGCAAAGAAGGTCAGACCTTCCGTGCAGGAATTATACCAAATAATGTTGCATCTGTGGCAGGGCGCTGGCGCGTGACCCGAGCGACACGAACTCGGTGTTCGCCGCGACGATTACGATGGTCGGCGGCGCGCCGGTCGTCGAATGGTCGCCGAAGCTGAGCGCGGCGGAGGAGTCGCGGAGACGGTACACCATCTATGGCAAGGCGGGGCTGGAGTCGGGCGAAGAATGGCACTCGCCCACCAACGCGCTCGATCGGTTCTTCATGGTCGGGGTGGAGATGAAATGGCGGACTAAAGTCCGCCGGACCGATATGAGCGCGGACCGATACAAGCGCCGTGTCGATGCAAGCGCCGTGTTGATATGAGCGCATCGGCGATATGGGCGTCGGTCCGATATGGGCGCGAGGGCAGGAATTGTGGTATAATTTCGGCATGTGCGTGAGATCGGCGAGAGATGATGCGGGCGAGCGTCGTGGAAGCGCGGCAGAGGTGCCGCGCTTTCGAAAGTCGCTTCGCAACGCGAACATCAACTATCGCAACGGCTGGTTCTTCGTCACGTGGCAGACTGCGCACAACAAGTCGATATTCGGCGCGATCGTGGGCGACCGGTGCGAGCTGAACGAGCTCGGGCGCAGGGTCGAGGCATACTGGCGCGAGTTGCCGGCGAAATACCCCGAGCTGGAGCTTGACGAGTTTGTCGTCATGCCCAACCACTTCCACGCCATCGTGCGAATCAAGTTCCGTCCAACGAACAAGGAGCATCACCTCGGCTTTCTGCTGGGCCGCTTCAAGGGCGGAACCGGCTATATCTACGGCAAGATGCGCCGCGCGGGCGAGGTCGATGACATCGGCGACCATCTTTGGCAGTTCGACTATTGGGACAAGATCGTTACGAGCGAGCAGCAGCTCGCCGCCTTCCGCCGCTACATTCGCGAAAACCCGGCGAACTGGACTCGCGACCGCTTCGGCGCAGTGACCCAGTACTCGCTCGGCAACCTCGATCTGCTCAACGGCCCGCGAATCGCCTTCGTCGCTTCCCATGGTTTCTGGGCGAGCGATCTTAAGCCGAAAATGGTTTGGAGGCGTGAAGTCGGCCGCTCCGATATGGGAGGGGCGGCTGTCTCGGTCCGCGGGGCTTCAGCCCCGCACGACATGCCGATCATATCGACATTCACGAGCGCGCAGGAGCGCGAGGCTCTGCGCCGCGCTCTTGCCAAAGGCCGCTCGGCAATCAAGGTCGTCCCCCAGGGGCTGCCCCTCGAAAGCGAGCTCTCGAACGATCTTCTCGCAGCCTTGGCCGAAGGTCGCATTCTTTTTATTTCGCCGCAGCGGCCCGGATCACGCCTCAACAAGAAAGTCGCCGCATGGTGCAATGAATACGTTCTTCGCCACGCCGACGAGATATGGGTCGGCGACATCGCGCCAAACGGAATGCTCGCGACGATGATGAAAGCGATGGGCAGGTACTCGCCGAATCGAGCCGCTCGCGGCGAGGGGGCTAGCCCTGTTATGCGTAGTTTGGTATAATACCTAACCTAATGAACCAGAATGCAAAGAGAACGGGTGCGCAGGCTCTCGTCGAATCGCTCGCCAAGGCGGGTACGGAAGTGCTGTTCGGCTATCCAGGCGGACAGGCGCTTGACATATTCAATTGTCTTACAGACGCAAAGTTCCCGTTTGTTCTCGGGCGTCACGAGCAGGGCTGCGTCCACATGGCTGACGGCTATGCCCGCTCGACCGGCAAGCCTGGCGTGTGCCTGGTTACCTCCGGCCCCGGCGCGACAAACACCATAACGGGCCTTGCCACGGCGAACATCGACGGCATACCGCTCGTCGTCATCACAGGCCAGGTCCCAATGTCGCTTATCGGGACCGACGCTTTCCAAGAGGCGGACACGACCGGTGTCGCGCGCGGCGTGTCGAAGCACTGCTTCCTCGTGCAGAGCGCGGACGAGATCCCCGAGATTGTCGCCGAGGCCTTTTACATCGCGACTCACGGCAAGCCTGGCCCCGTGGTGATCGACATCCCGAAGAACTGCCAGCAGGGCCTGACCTCCGCTCAGTATCCCGAGCGCGTCTCCCTTCGCGCGTACCATCCCGAAAGCGCGGCCACTTCGGCGCAGATGACCCGCCTCGCCAAGCTCATCAACGAGGCCGAGCGCCCCGTGATATACGCAGGCGGCGGCGTGATTGCGTCCGGCGCGGCGAAGGACGTGGCGACGCTCGCGCACAGGGCGGGGATTCCCGTCGCGACTACGCTCATGGGTCTCGGCAGCTTCGACGAGCGCGACCCGCTCTCCCTCAGAATGGCCGGCATGCACGGTACTCCCGCCGCCAACTGGGCGATGAATGAAGCCGACCTCATAATCGCGCTCGGCGTGCGCTTCTCAGACCGTGTCACCGGCAAGATTTCCAAATACGCGCCGAAGGCGAGGATCGTGCATGTCGATTGCGACCCGGCGTCCATCGGCAAGAACGTCTCCGTCGCGCTCGGAATCGTGGCGGATGTGAAAGACGTTCTGACTACCGTGCTTTCGCGCGTGAAGTCCGCGACCCATCCCGAGTGGATCGCCAAAATCGACGGCTGGAAGAAGAGCCACCCCGTCACATGGCGCCAGATGCACCCGAAAGTGATCATGCCGCAGGCCGTGATGGAGGCGATAGACAAGGCCACGAGCGGCCGCGCCGTGATGGTTACAGACGTCGGCCAGCACCAGATGTGGGCCGCGCAGCACTTCCGCTATTCGATTCCGCGCCACTTCCTCACGTCCGGCGGAATGGGAACGATGGGCTTCGGAATTCCCGCCGCGATCGGCGCGGCAATCGCGCGTCCCGACCACAAGACGGTCGCGGTGTGCGGCGACGGCGGCGCGCAGATGACCTTCGAGGAGGTGGTGGTCGCCGTCGAGCACAAGCTTCCGGTAACGTTCGTCATAATAAACAACGGCTGCCTAGGCATGGTGCGCCAGTGGCAGGAGCTCTTTTACGGCAAGAACTACTCGGGCTCGATTCTGACTGTGCGCGGCCGCGCCGCGAACGAGCGGCTCGAGCAGGATCTCAAATACGACTATCTGCCCGATTTCGTGAAGCTCGCCGAGGCGCATGGCGCCGAGGCCTACCGCGTCATCGACCCGGCCAAGCTCGACGCCACGATCGCGAAGGCGGTAAAGTCGAAGAAAACGACCGTCGTCGAAGTGATCGTCGAGCCGCGCGCCAACGTCTATCCGATGATTCCCGCCGGCAAGCCCGTGAGCGAAATGGTTTTCAAGTGAGGCGAAGGAGTACGCTTAAAATGAACGAACAGACACACAGGCTCAACTGCTACGTGGAAAACAAGCCGGGCGTGCTGGCGCGGATCGTGGGGCTCATCTCCGGGCGCGGCTACAACATCCAGACGCTAAACGTCGGCCCGACCGAGGATGGAACCGTCTCGCGGATGAAGATCGACATTCTCGGAACGGACAAGGTCGTCGAGCAGATAATCCTGCAGCTCAGGAACCAGGTGAACGTCATCGAGGTGACGAGCCGCAGAATGTAGGAATGCAGAACCAGCTTCAACAACCAACACAACATCAAAAAGGAGTCAGTCATGTCCAGCCCAAGCTACGAGGTAAGCGATTTCGGAACAACGAAGTACGGCGAGAAGGCGCGAAAGTTCACCCTGAACGGCGCCGGCGGCGTCGTGCTGGAGGTAAGCGACTACGGCGGCAAGGTGGTGCGGCTCTTCACGGCCGACCGCGAAGGAAAGATGAAGGACGTCGTCGTTGGCTTCGACTCCCCGGCCGGCTGGGACGAAGGCGACGCCTACTGGGGCTGCATCATCGGGCGCTACGGAAACAGAATCGCCAACGGACGCTTTACGATGAACGGCGTCGAATACAAACTGCCGGCGCTCAACAACGCGCCCGGCGGAATCGGCTGCAACCTGCATGGCGGCGCGCGCGGGTGGAACGCCTACGTGTGGGGCGCGGAGCCGTTCGTGAAGGGCGACGACGTGGGCGTCGTCTTCACCCACGTCTCGCCTGACGGCGACGAGGGCTTCCCCGGCAAGGTCGAGGTAAAGGTCACGTACACTCTTACGAAGGACAACGTGTGGCGCGTCGATTACGAGGCTGTGCCCGACAAAGAGACGCCGATCAACATGACGCAGCATGTCTACTTCAACTTCAAGGGCGAGGCAGGCGGCACGATCGAAGACCATATCATGACCATCGCCGCCAGCGCGGTTACGCCGACCGACAAGGGGCAGATTCCCACGGGCGAAATCGCCAAGGTGGACGGTACCCCCTTCGACTTCCGCCGCGGCATGCGAATCGGCGAGAGGATCAACGAAGGCGACGAACAGCTTGAAATCGGCAAAGGCTATGATCACAACTGGATTCTCGACGAAGGCGTGATGGCTGGCGGAAAGGGAGGCCTCGTAAAGGCCGGCGGACTGTACTGCCCGCTAAACGGACGCGCCGTCGAGGTGTGGACTACCGAACCCTGCCTGCAGGTCTACACCGCCAACTGGGCGAGCTACGACCAGAAGGCGAAGGGCGGCGAGCATCTGTCGTTCCGCTGCGGCGTCGCGCTTGAGACCCAGCACGCGCCCGACTCGCCCAACAAGCCCCAGTGGCCGACGACGTTCGTCAAGGCGGGCGAGACCTACCGTTCGACGACCGAGTTCCGCTTCTCTGCGAGGTGATGCGGTATGAGCCGCCTTCCCAACGCCGGTGGAATCTGCGCCGCCGCGCTGGTCGCCGCCTTGTCGATCGCGGCTGGCGCGTGGGCGGACGGCGCGCCGCGCGACTTCGCGTCGGCGGTCGCCGGCGACCCCGAACTGAGCACGGTGATATTCCGCCGCTACAAGCCGGTCGCGACTCATGAGACGTTCGCGCCGGCAGGATATCATCCTTTCTATATAAGCCACTACGGCCGCCACGGAAGCCGTTATCAGTCGGAGCGCGACAACTGCTATGCGGCCAGAGTCATGGCGAAGGCCGACGCCGCGGGAATTCTTACGGACGAGGGCCGTGCGCTTTTCAAGAAGCTCAAGGTCATACGCGATGCGCATGCAGGGATGTACGGCGAGCTTTCCGCCCGCGGCGCGGCGGAGCACAGAGGAATAGCGCGGCGGATGTTCGAGCGCGTCCCTGAAGTGTTCCGCGCCGGCAGGAAGGTGCGCTGCGAGACGAGCACGTTCACGCGCTGCAACATGAGCCTTGCCAATTTCGCGTGCGAGCTGAAGGGGCTTGCCCCCGTGCTTGACTTTGAATTCAAGACGGGCGAGCGGCTTATGTCCAAACTGCTCAGCAGTTCGCCGAAGCGCAAAAAGGCTCTTGAGGACGGCACGGCTGCCGCCGAGCGCATTTTGAGCGCGACGTTCGACAGGCGGGCGTTCATGGCGCGGCTCTTTACCGACACGGCCCGCGCGGACGAGATGGCCGGTGAATCGTCGCTGTTCATCAGAAGCCTGTTTTACATGTTCGCGGCGTGCCGTCCGCTTGAGGTCGAGCTTGCCGGGCTTACGATAGACGACTGCTTCACCAAGGACGAGCTTGTGACAGTCGCGCGGATGATGGATGCGAGGTGGTACGCGCTTATGGGGAACTCGGCGGAGTTCGGCGACTGCGTCGTTTCATGCGCGGCGCCGCTCGCGGAGGACTTTGCGGTCAAGGCGGACGAGGCGATCACGCACGGCGGCATTGCGGCGGATCTGCGCTTCGGGCATGACGCGGCGCTCTGGCCGTTCGTCTGTCGGCTTGGCGTGGAGGGCGCGGGCGACAGCGTCCCCATGGCCGAGGCCGCCGACCACGAGGAAATAATATCGGCCATGCCGATGGCGGCGAACGTCCAGATGATCTTTTACCGTAACGGTGCTGGAGATGTGATTGTAAAGGTCCTGTTCAACGAGGGCGAGACGCGTCTGCGCGGACTCGAAACCGTCTACGGCGCATTCTACAGATGGGCCGACCTCAAGGCGCGGCTTTCCGGCGGGTCGCCCGCGCCGCCTGCCTGCGCCGCGCCGCCGTGCGCCGCCAAGGCCGAAATCGACCTCGCCGGAACATGGCAGGTTTCTGACTGCGAGCGCACTGTGGACGCGGTCGTGCCGGGCGGAGTCCACGACGCGCTTTTGAAGGTTGGCGCGATAGACGACATCTACTGGGGCGCGAACGAAAAAAAGAGCCTCTGGGTAGCCCGCAGGGACTGGACCTTCTCGCGCAAGTTCAACGCAGACGGCGCTTTTCTGCGGCGGGACAAGATCGTTCTGCGGCTTGAGGACTGCGATACGTTCTGCACGGTGAAAATCAACGGACGCGAAATCGGGCGCACGTCAAACCGCTTCAGGCGCTACGACTTCGACGCGAGGCCGTTTTTGAAGGAGGGAGAAAACACCATCGAGGGCGTGTTCAGAAGTCCGGTCGTCGAGGCCGACGAGCGCCGCGTCGCGATAGGCAGGGCCTATCCGATGTCCAACGCAGAGTGGGCGAAAAACCAGGCGCTCATCCGCAAGCCTGCCTGCCACGCCGGATGGGACTGGGGTCCCGAAGTGGAGTCGATCGGCTTTTGCGGCACTGTGAAGCTGCTCGCCTCGGACAGACCGCGCGTCGATTACGTCTACACGACTCAGACTTTCTCCGACGATCTCGGCCACTGCACGCTCGATGTGTTCGCCGACCTTTCCGACGGAACCACTGTGACGAACCGCATCGAAATCGACAATCCCCCGCTCTGGTGGCCGAACGGAGCAGGCGCCCAGAACTTTTACACCTTCACCGTAGACGTCAACGGCGAAAAGATCACGAGGCGCATCGGTCTGAGAAAGCTGGAGGTGCTGAACGAGCGCACCGTTTCGCCCGAAGGCAAGGAAGAGCTTTCGCTGGTATTCCGCGTCAACAACAGGCGCCTCTTCATGAAGGGCGCGAACTGGATTCCGTGCGATGCGCTCGAAACGCGCCAAACGCCCGAGCGCTACCGCGACCTCCTTGAAAGCGCGAAGGCTGCGAACATGAACATGATTCGCGTATGGGGTGGCGGTCAGTACGAGAAGGACGTCTTTTACGATCTCTGCGACGAACTCGGCCTTCTCGTCTGGCACGACATGATGCACGCGTGCGCGGTATATCCGGCGGACGACGCGTTCCTCGGCGAGATAGAGGGCGAGCTTTCGCACCAGCTGAGGCGTCTGCGCGACCACGCCTCGATAGCGCTGTGGTGCGGCGACAACGAATGCCTCGGCGCGATACGGTGGTTCAAGGAGACTCGCGAGAATTATGATTTCTACAAGTCCGCCTGGATCGCCCGCTCGAAGAGGCAGGGCGAGCTTGTTGCGAAATTCGACCCCACGCGCACATACTGGCCGTCGTCGCCTTGCTGCGGTCCGGGGGATTTCGGCGACGCTTGGAAGGACGACTCCAAGGGCGACATGCACAATTGGGATGTCTGGCACGAGAACGCTCCGTTCTCCAAATACTACAAGTACCGTCCGCGCTTCTGCTCGGAGTTCGGCTACCAGTCGTTTTCGTCGCCCGAGGTCGCGGCGACATTCGCGAAAGGCCCTTGCGAAGACTTCGAGTGGCACCAGAAGAACCCCGGCGGAAACAGGCGCATACGAGAAACGATGGTCAGGTATTTCGGGGCGGCGAAAGACTTCGAAAGCGAACTCGTCCTTTCGCAGTTCCAGCAGGCGATGGCGATAAGAACCGCCGTAGAGGCGTGGCGCGCGGCGATGCCGCGCTGCATGGGAACGCTCTTCTGGCAGCTCAACGACAACTGGCCGGTCGCGAGCTGGTCTTCTGTGGAGTACGGCGGCAAGTGGAAGCCGCTTCAATACATGGCGCGCCGCTTCTTCGAGCCGGT
Source organism: uncultured bacterium (assembly GCA_902776615.1). Classification (GTDB taxonomy): domain Bacteria; phylum Verrucomicrobiota; class Kiritimatiellia; order RFP12; family UBA1067; genus UBA1067. Next base: position 47,115 of record CACYQU010000003.1, on the reverse strand, counting down.
CGCGGTTGTGGCGCGTCCGCGCGAAGACGGTGTGGTGGAAGTTTTCGGGCTTGACGATACGGCGGATGAGATTCGCGGCGAGCTTGAGGTCGAGTACTGGCCCTACGACGGCGCAAAGTGCGCCTCGTCGCGCAAGAAGGTGGTTGCGCTCGCGCCCGAAGGCGCGACGCCGCTTGCGGAGCTCAAACCGTCCGAACGCGCGCTTCGCGGCGACGAGTTCGCCGCAATCACCCTGCGCACGGATCGTGGCGTGTCGCGTTGCGAATGGCATTTCGTGCCGTACCGCGAAGCAAAGCTCGCGAAGGCGCGCGTGACTGCGAGCCCCGTCCCCTCTGGCGACGGTGCATTCAAGGTAGAGCTTTCGACCGACCGCCCCGCGTTTTTCGCATGGCTCGACGTGCGCGGCGTTCGCGGCGAGTTCGACGACAACTGCTTTACGCTTCTGCCTGGGCGGAATGCTACGGTATGCTTTACGCCGAAAGCGGGCGAAAGCATCTCGGCCGAAGAGTTTGCGCAGAGGCTCGCGGTTGTCTCGCTTTCCGGTCTTCTGCTTGAGCCGCGCCTCGAGCGCGTGCAGCTTGCAGATGAAGTCGTTGACGGTCGGCCGGAAAAACGCTGGCGCGGCGTGAACCTGCTCGACATGCTCTCCGTCGATTACAACGAGAAGGGGGGCTTCAAAGAGGAGGACTTTGAAATCCTCGAAGACTTCGGCTTCAACTTTGCGCGGCTCCCGCTCGACTACCGCTACTTTGTGAAAGGCCACGACCGCGCCCGCTGGACCGAATTTGACGAAGACGGCCTCAAGTTCCTGGATCAGGCCATCGAGATGGGTCGCCGCCACAATATACATGTGCAGCTCTGCCTGCACCGCATACCCGGCTACACTTCCGGAACCCCCGCCGAGCCGACGAGCATCTTCGACGACGGTGCGACGCTGAAGGCGGCGTGCCTCCACTGGGCGACGCTCGCCGCGCGCTACAAAGGCGTCCCCAACAAGGAACTTTCGTTCAACCTCTTCAACGAGCCGGACTACATGCGCGAGAGGAAGTACGCGCCCGTCGTGCGCGAACTCGTCGCGGCGATACGCGCGAAGGATCCCGGGCGGTTCATCGTCGCCGACGGTCTCGGCTACGGGCGCATAGCGCCGACGTCGCTCTGCGGCGTAAATGGTCTCGGCTTCGGATGGCACTGCTACGATCCTTTCTTCGTGACCCACCACCAGACGCCGTGGAACGATCCAGAGAGCGTCAGCGAAACGCCGCGCTGGCCCGTTGATTCTACCAATCCTCGCAAGTGGCTCATAAAGGATATCTACACTTCGAAGGATTGGAACGAGGTCATCGGCAAGGGTGCGTTCGTATACGTAGGCGAGTTCGGCGTGTGGAAGAAGACGCGCCACGACATCGCGCTCGGTCTTTTGGAAGACCAACTGAGGCTCTGGCGCGAGCTCAACTGCGGCTGGGCGCTTTGGGGCCTTTACGGAGGTTTCGGCATCCTCGATTCCGAGCGGGACGACGTGGAGTACGAAGACTACCGCGGCCACAAGCTCGACAAGCAACTGCTTGAACTGCTGAAGAGATATTAGCCAAGTATCGTCAGTTGAATGTCTCGCGCAGAAAGAGAAGCTATAGAGAACCATGAAAAGAAGAGTATGGGTTGAAATCGATCTCGATGCGCTGCGGCGCAACTATGCGAAGATAGCGGCGCACGCGAAGCCCGCTAAAGTGCTCTGCGTGCTAAAGGCAAACGCCTACGGTCTTGGAGTCGCAGACTACGCGCGGGCGCTCGCCGAAACCGACTGCGCCGGATTCGGCGTGGCGGAGCCTTTCGAGGCGCTGGAACTTCAGAAGGTCCTGCGCCGGCTTGGTGCGTCGAAGGACGTGCAGATTCTCAGTTCGATCCTCCCTGACGAAATAGACGAGATGGTGAAGGCTGGCGTCACGCTGCCCGCGATCGACGTGGCGACCGCCAGGCTAATATCGTCTGCGGCGGTCCGCCGGCGCAAGACGGCGAAGGTGCACCTCAAGCTTGATACAGGAATGGGACGGCTCGGCGTGCCCGTCGCGGACGCGCCGGCGGTTCTTCGCGAAATCGCTGCTCTGCCTGGCTTGGATATCGAAGGCGTCTTTTCGCACTTCCCGATGGCGTACGATCCGGAAGATCCCTTTACGCTCCGCCAGATCGAAGCATTCAAGAGGTTCCTCGCCGAAGCGCGGCGCGAGGGCGTCGCTTTCAGAAAGGTCCACATCGCGGCGAGCGACGCGATAAACAATTTTCCGCAGTGTGCGAAGAGTCCGTTCAACATGGTGCGAACGGGCATCAACCTTCACGGCAGTTTCGACCCGAACGGACGCAAGGCTCTCAAAGTGGAGCCGGTGCTTGCGCTCAAGACGCGGGTCGCTCAGGTGAGATCGCTTCCGGCGGGAACCACTCTCGGCTACGGCCGCACATGGTGTCTGCGCGAGCCGACGCGAATAGCGACGATTTCCGCAGGCTACGCCGACGGGCTGCCGCTTGCGCTCACGAATCGTGGGCATGTGCTGATAAACGGCGCGGTGTGTCCTGTTGTCGGGCGCATATCGATGGACTATGCGACGGTGGATGCAACTGGTGCAACGGGAGTGAGTGCCGGCGATGAGGTGGTGTGCCTCGGCAGAAGCGGCCGACATGTAGTAACCCCCGACGACTGGGCGCGGCTCAAAGGCACTCACGCCTACGATATAATCTGCTCGCTCGGCACACGCGTCCAGCGCCTGGCGAAGTAAATGGCCGGTGTCTCTGTGAGAGCGAGTGCGTCCCGACTGCGTTCGCTCATCGGCAAATCTCTTTGCGCACTTGATTTGCCGTCGTTTGCGACGCGGCTCCGTTGACAGGTGACGGCATTTTTTGATATTATACGCGTCTGTTGCTAGGAGAGATGGCAGAGCCTGGTTGAATGCACATGACTCGAAATCATGCATACCCGCAAGGGTATCGGGGGTTCGAATCCCTCTCTCTCCGCCAAATATGTCGCGCTCTGCGGGCGTAATTCAATGGCAGAATAGGAGCTTCCCAAGCTTCTTACGTGGGTTCGATTCCCATCGCCCGCTCCATACTCAGGGAGATGCGGCGCCTTGCCGCGTCATCATTTTGATTGAAGTAGAATTTGTTTGTTTCAGCCGTGCATTGGAAACCGGCGGCTTTGGACGATGCTCAATAGATTGACAGTCTCGAATCTTGCTATAGTGGAAAAGGCAGAGGTGGAATTCGCCTCTGGCTTGAATATTCTTACTGGCGAAACCGGCGCGGGGAAGTCCGTGCTGATGGGCGCATTGGAGCTTGTCACTGGGGCGCGGGCGGATTCCAGCGTGGTGCGCGAAGGCGAGAAGGAGGCCCGCGTAGAGGCTGAGTTCGCGCTGAATGGCCGTCGCGCCGACGCGGTTCGCGAAGTTCTCGACGACCTTGGAATCGATTTCGACGGAGCTACGCTCGTTGTCAGGCGGATGGTCGCGGCCAACGGATCGGGCAGGGTTTGGATAAACGATTCGCCGTCCACCGTCGCTACATTGAAGAGGCTCGGCGCGATGCTTGTCGATATACACGGTCCACGCGCCAACCAGAGCATTCTCGAGGAGAGCTTCCAGCGCGAGGCGCTTGATTCGTTCGCCGATTTGGACGCGGCTGCGTATGCGAAGGCGTGGCGCGCCCTGTGCGATGTACGCGCGCGTCTTGAGGCGCTCGAAGGCGAAACGGCGTCAGCCGACGAGCTCGACATGCTTCGATATCAAGTCGGCGAGCTTGAGTCCGCAGCGATAACCGAGGATGACGACACTATTGCCGAGCGGCACGCGACCGCCGCGCACGCCGGCGAGATCGTCGATGCCGCCAACACGGCGACAGAAGCCCTCGGCGGCGACGAAGGCGCGGCGGAGACTCTTATACGGCTTCGTCCGCTCTTTGCGCAGATGGCGAAGAGGATGCCTGCGGCGGAAGCCTGGGCGGAAGAGGTGGAGGATGTGACACTGCGGCTTCAGGAGCTTTCGCGCTCTATCGCCGACGCCGCAAGCGCGATCGACGCCGATCCCGAGACGCTTGCCGCGCTTGACGAGCGGCTGGCCGTGGTGAACAGGCTGAAGCGCAGGCACGGCTGCGCCGACGCGAAATCGCTCATCGCGCTTCTCGATGCGAAGCGGGCGCGGCTCGAAGATCTCGAGCGCCGAGACGAGCGCATCGCCGAAGTCAGGGCGGAGGTCGAGCGTGCCGCCGCCGAGGTGAGGCGGTGCGGCGCGGCGATTTCGAAGAAGCGCAAGACCGCCGCGGCCAGCCTCTCCAAGGCGGTGACGCGCGAGCTGCACGACCTCGGGTTTCTGCAGGCCGAGTTCTCCGTCGCCATCGAGCCTCGCGAGCCGGACGCCCACGGATGCGACATGGTGGTGTACATGTTCGGGCCGAATCCCGGCGAGGCGGCGCGCCCTCTCTCGTCCATAGCAAGTTCCGGCGAGGCTGCGCGTGTCATGCTGGCGCTCAAGAAGGTTTTGTCGGCGCACGACGCGACAGACGTGCTGGTGTTCGACGAGATAGACGCGAATGTCGGCGGCGAGGCTGGACGGGTGGTCGGCCAGAAGATGCTGGCCGTCGCGCGCGACCACCAGGTGATATCGATAACCCATCTTCCGCAGTGCGCCGCATGCGGTGACAGGCATCTCGTCGTATCGAAGGCGGTCAGCGCCGGGCGTACGCGCACAAAAATCGTGGCGGTGGACGGCGAGGCCAGGGTTCGGGAGTTGGCCAGAATGCTTGGCGGCGCTTCGGGAGTTGTCGCCAGACACGCACAGGAACTTTTGTCACAAAGGATGAACAACCATGAAAACATCAAAAAGCGGTAGCGACGGAGGCGATTGCCCCGTTGTATTGACTGAAGACGTGTTTGGTGACGGAAACGTCGCTTTGGCGGACGCGCTGCGCAGCGTGACTGGATCCGAGAATCCGAGGATTATGCTCGTCGCCGACATGAACGTGGTGCAGCACACGGAGGGACTCGGCACGAAAATAGGCCGGTATGTAAAGTCCAACGGAATAGAGCTTGTGGACAACCCCGTGGTGCTGCCTGGCGGGGAAAAGATAAAATGCGACAACCTTCACTGCGCAATGCGTGTGACCAACGCCGCGATCGACGCCAAGATAGGCGTGGGCGATTGCATCCTCGCGCTTGGTGGCGGCACTGTAATGGATGTTGCCGGCTGGGCGGCCGCGCAGACGCGCGGCGGCATAAAAGTCGTTCGCGTGCCGACCACCGTCGCCGCGATGATAGAGGCCGGCTTCGCCGAATTTGCGGCACTCGACAGCGCATGCGTAAAGGATGCGCTCAAGATTGCATGCCGTCCGGCGGCTGTCATAATTGACACGCGCTTCGCTTCGACGGTTCTCGACGGTGTTTGGCGCGCGGGCTTTTCAGAGGCTGTGCGCATAGCGACGATAGCCGACGCAAGCCTCATGAATCGCCTCGCGGAGATAGCACTGGAGTACAGCCGCCGCAGCGACGACGCGATGGTCGAGACGGTGAAAGGGTCGGTCGCCGCGCGCAGAAAGTGCGGCGGATCCGACTTCGGCCTGTGGTCCGCGCTGCGCCTTGAGGCGATGAGCGGCTACAAGCTGCCCCACGGCTATGCGATTGCAATAGGCGTTGCGGTGGATACCGCGTACGCACAGCTGCGCGGGTTTATGTCAGAGCAGGACCGCGCCGTCGTAATGCGCGCCCTAGAGGATTGCGGCGCGATGGACGGCGCCATGCACAGCCGCCATCTTGTCGCCCAGACCGATGCTGTGATGCGCGGCCTTGACGCGTGGAGGCTTTCGACCGGGTCCGAGAAGCTTGTGGTTCCGAACGGACTTGGCGGATCCATTGTCGAAGAAATCGACAGGGATACTATGAAACAGGCCCTAAATATGATAAAATAACAACCATGAAAAAACTGCTAGTCTTGTTTGCCATGATCGGTGCATCCGCATTCGCAGCGGAAGTGACCGATGTCAAGGTTGAAGTGCTTGACTCCTTCGGGGGTGACGTAGGGGCGGTTCTCAACCGCTGCCAGACCAAAAAAGGCGCGGCGTACGATCCTGTTACCGTAACGCGCGACGTCACGACGCTCAGGGATTCGGGCGAGTTCGAGGATATCCGCGTCAACGCGGACCGCGACGGCGAAGGCGTGGCGGTTACATTCTCCGTCAAGCGCAAGATGCGCTACCACTCGCCGCTTGTCGTAAAGGGCTGCGACTACTTCGCAGAGTCCCGCGTCGCCAAGGATAGCGAGCTGAAGGACGGCTACCTCTACGGCGAGGGCGATCTCGCGGCCGCGGCGGACAAAGTGCGCACGGCGTACCAGAAGAAGTACTTCCTCGATGCGAAGGTTTCCGCGAGCGCGAAGGCCATCGAAGGCGGCAGCGGATGCACGGTTACGTTCGAGATCGAAGAAGGCCCGCGCCGCAAGGTGCGTGGCTATGTGTTCGAAGACGCGCCGCATCTCGAAAAGAGCCCCTGGTGGTCGCCAGCCTGGTGGGAACCCGCCGAGGGCAATATCGACGAAGACGAGGTGCGCGACGCGATCGGCGACTATCCGTGGTGGAACCCGATCGGCTGGTTCAACGACGCGCCGATCACCGACGAGCAGCTTGCGATATGCGTCTCGAAGATAGAGGAGATATACAGGAACCACGGCTATCTCGACGTCAAGGTCGCGATGCCGGGCCGCGAGGAGTGCGAGGACGATCCCGAAAAGGTGAACCTCTGCTTCCAGGTCAGGGAAGGCTTGCGCTACGTCGTTGGCGAAACGAAGATAGAGGGCCTTACGAGATATCCTGAAGGCGTGGTGCGCGAGAAGAGCGACATTCCCGCCGCGGGAACCGTCGCCGGGCAAAAGGATCTTGATGATGCGGCGCACAGAATAGCTGTCACGGTAGGCTCTGGCGATTCGGGCCTGGCCGACACGCGCGTGGACGTGAAGCGCATACCTCGTATGGACGATCCTCAGACGCTCGACCTTGTGTTCAAGGTGTACGAGGGCGTTCCGGTGGTGATCAACGACATCGTGATACGCGGCAACGACTACACCATGGACAAAGTCATCCGCCGCGAGATTGCGCTCGGACCAGGCGACCGGATGCTGGAGGATCGCGCCGAACGCAGCCAGAAGCGTCTCGAGAATCTGGACTACTTCTCCCGCGTGAGGTACTATCTCGAAAAGACCGATCGCGGCCTAGACGAGAACGGCGCGGAGTATCGCAACCTCGTCTACGAAGTGGAAGAGAAGAACACTGGCTCGTTCATGGTCGGCGTCGGCGCGAGCTCTGTCGATTCGGTGTTCGTGTCCGCCGAGGTGACGCAGTCCAACTTCGACCTGTTCGCTCCGGACAAGTGGTTCAGAGGTGCGGGGCAGAAGGGTCGCGCGTACGTGCAGTGGGGCCCGAGGATCCAGACGATGGAGGCCAGCGTGACCGAGCCACATCTCTTCGACCGCATGCTTGAGTTCACGGTTGAGGGCTACCGCCGCGGACGCTGGTTCGACCAGTACGACATCTACCGCAGCGGCGCGGCGGCGACGCTTTCGTATCCGGTGAAGTTCTGGCCCACGTGGGATCCTTTCGGGCGCTTTGGCATACGCTACACGCTCGAATACGTGCAGTTCGACGATGTCGAAAAGGGCGAGTGGACTTACAAGGATCGCACCGTCTCGCTCCGCGAGGAAGAGCGCGAATACGGCGACGCCGTGGAGTCGGTCGTGAGGCTGTTCTGGACGCGCGACACGCGCGACAACTTCCGTATGCCCACCAAGGGCGGTCGTACTCAGCTGTTCTTCGACATCACCGCCGGCGGCGACAACGAATACTGGCGCGCCGGCTTCAACCACCGCCACTACTGGACCGTCTGGGAACGCTACAGGCACGTGTTCATGGCCGGCATCCGCTACGAGACCATCGACGGCATCTCGGACGACATCCCGATCTACGACCGCATGTTCCTCGGCGGTCCCCGCACGATTCGCGGCTTCGAATACCGCCACGTGTCGCCGTTCGCCAAGCGCATCGACACCCATGACGACTTGCCTTGGGGCGGTCAGACGCTGTTCTGCGTGAACTTCGAGTACACGATTCCGATCGTCAAGATGCTGCGCCTCGCGCTCTTCAGCGATCTGGGCTCGGTCGGCGAGGACGAGTTCGACACGGATCTGGGCGACACGTTCGCGTGGTCGGCCGGCGTCGGTTTCAGGATTGACCTGCCGATGTTCCCGATCAGGCTCGACTTTGCCGCCCCCATAGAGACGCCTGACAACGCCGACAAGGAAGTGTTCTCGTTCTCGGTCGGATACGATTTCTAACTCTGGCGCGTGCCAGCATACATGAAAGGAATGCAGATGAAGAAGCTTGTTTTAGTCGCGGCGATTGTTTCCGCCGCAACGGCAATTGCCGACCTCAAGATAGGTACGGTAGACATGATCATGCTCGTGCGCAACCACTCCAGCTACGAGCCCAACAAGAAGCTCCTCAACGAGACCGAGAAGGACTACGCCAAGAAGGTCGATCGCATGAAATCCGAGCTGGAAGACGTGCAGGAGGAGGGCAAGAGCCTCACCGAGCAGCTGCGCAACCCAATGCTTGCGGCTTCGGCGAAGGCCAAGCTTGAAAAGGACCTTCTCGACGTGCAGAACAAATTCCTCGCCGGGCAGCAGTCCATACGAAGCGAGATGGCGCGGTCCCAGCAGGATCTTCAAGCTCTCGAAGGGCGGCTTCTCAAGGCCACAACGGAAGACCTTCACAAGAGAATCGACACCTTTGCCGAGAAGGAAGGCTACGATCTCATTATAGACGTCGCGGCCGCGCCGTATTCCAAGAAGTCGCTCGACGTGACGCCTGAGATTCTCAAAGCGATGGGCGTCGATCCTGCGACCGCAAAAGGTCCAAAGGACTCCTCGAATGAAGGCAAGTGAACTGGCCGGAATCCTGGGCGGCGTCCTTGAAGGCGAAGACGTCGAGATAATCGCGTGCGGCGGTCTTGAAGAAGCCCGCCCCGGCGATTTGAGCTTCTGCAAAGACACGAAGCACGTCAAGCTGGTGCAGGCCACCAAGGCGAGCGCGGTTCTTTTGCCGCCAGAGTGGGACCGCGGCGCGCCGTGCACTGTCATCCGCGTGTCGGATCCGAACCGCGCGTGCATGGCCGCAGCGCGGCTTTTCGCCCCGCCGGAACCCGCCCGCGCGCCAGGTGTGCACCCGATGGCGGTTGTCGCCCCGACTGCGAAGATTGGCGAAGGCGTGCATATTGGTGCGTTCACGGTCATCGAGAAGGGCGCCGAGATCGGCGACGGCGCGGTGATCGAGGCGCAGGTGTTCATAGGCGAAGGATGCAAGGTCGGTGCCAAGACGCACATCTATCCGCAAGTCACGTTGCGAGAGGGCACGATCATAGGCAAGGATTGCATAATCCACTGTGGCGTGCGGCTCGGTGGCGACGGCTACGGATTCAACAACGGGCGTCGCGAGGACGGGTCGGTGTTCATAGAGAAGATACCGCAGCTTGGCATCGTGGAAATTGGCGACGGCGTGGAGATCGGGTCGAACACGACAATCGACCGCGCGCGCATCGGGCGCACGTATATCGGCCCGATGACCAAGATCGACAACCTCGTGCAGATCGGCCACAATGTGAAAGTGAAAGGCTACTCCGGCCTTATCGCCCAGAGCGGCGTCGCGGGGTCGACAGAAATCGGCTACGGCTGCCTCATATGGGCGCAGGCGGGCGTGTCAGGCCACATCAAGATAGCGGATGGCGTGCAGGTCGGCCCGCAGGCGGGCGTGTCGCAGTCGCTCGACGGTTCTGTGCGGTACGTCTTGGGGGCGCCCGCCGAAAGCATGCGCGATTTTGGCGCACGCACGCTTCTGCCGCGCACGGTGGCGAAGCTCAAGGCCGACATCAAGGAAGTCAAGGCGAGGTTGAAATAATACGCCATGGCAGAGAAGATTGCGGTTTATCCCGGAACTTTCGACCCGATGACAAAGGGCCATTTCGACCTCATCGAAAGATCGGCGCGGCTCTACGACCGCCTTATAGTGGCAGTTGCGGCAACGAGCTCAAAGGAAGGCGCGATGTTTCCGGCAGACGAGAGGCTGGCGATGATACGCGAAGACGTGGCGCTCGCCGGAATCGCGAACGTCGAGGTGAAGCTGCTTGATACTCTTCTCGTCGATTTCTGCCGGCGCGAGGGAGCGCGCGTTGTGATTCGCGGAGTGCGCGTTTACAGCGACTTCGAATACGAGTTCCAGATGGCGCTGACCAACCGACGCCTTGCGCCGGAGATCGAGACGCTTTTCATGATGCCGAGCGAAAGTCTGGCCTATGTAACTGCGTCCACGGTGCGCGAGATCGCCCGCTATGGCGGCGATACTGCACCGTTTGTGACCGCCGCGGTGCAGCGGCGGCTTGTCGGCAGATAGTCAAAGGAGGTCGCCGCCATGAGACTCAAACTTAACAAGGAGTTTGCGACTCGCCACATTTTCGTGGCGGCGCTTCTCGTTGGAATGGCGGGATGGTTCGGCTACGACGGCTATGTCACGTATCCGTCGATGACGCCCGATGCGCTTTACGAGCTTATCGAGCATAGCCAGCCGCCTACGCCCGAAGCCGCGGAGAAGGTGTATGCGAACGCGATTCCGCGCCAGAAGCAGTTCATGGTTCTGTGCCTGATAGGCGCGGCGGCAATCGGACTCGGAGTCTTTCGCGCGGCGCGATTCAGCTTCACATACCGCGAGCGCGGCTTTTCCTTTCAGGGCAGGCGCTATGCCATTGACGACGTGGCGTCGGTCGATGTTTCGCAGTGGAAGAAGAAGGGCATATTGAAGCTTCGGCTGCGCGACGGCGCAAAGGTTACGCTCGACAACTGGCATCACACTGGGGTTAGCGGATTCTACGAGCTGCTCCGCGATGCCGGAAAGGTCGTGGCGAAATGAAACTGTTCGTTGCGACCCATAACGCGCACAAGGTTCGCGAGATTTCCCAGATACTGCCGTCGTTCGAAATCGTCCCCGACGACCCCGAAGGCGTAATTGAGGACGCTCCCGATTTCGCGGGGAACGCTCTCATAAAAGTGCGCGCGATCGCATCGCGCCACACTGGCTCGTGGTGCATGGCCGACGATTCCGGTCTTGAGGTGGCTGCGCTCGACGGCGCGCCCGGCGTGAGAAGCGCCCGCTATGCAGGCGAGCCGTCCAACACGCCAGCAAACAACGCGCTTCTGCTGAAGAACCTCGAAGGCGCAAAAGACCGCCGCGCGAACTTCACGTGCGCGGTGGCGCTTGTGTCGCCCGAAGGCGAAGAATGCGTCGTCGAAGGTAGGTGCTACGGCCGCATCGCCGAGGCGCCAAGCGGAGTAGCCGGTTTCGGGTATGACCCGCTATTTGTCCCGGACGGGTTCGACCGCTCGTTTGCCGAACTGTCGGCCGGCGAAAAGAACGCGATTTCCCACAGGGGTCGGGCGCTTGCCGAGGCCCGCGCTAAAATTGGAGTTTGATATGGTCAAGACACAGATGTTCATATTCGCGGCGCTCATCTCTGGCGTGGCGATCGGCTATTTCGTCAAGCCCGGCGAGTCGCCTGCGCCGACGGAGCCTGCCGAGGCCGAGACGGCAAAGCCGCTTATGGAGAACAAGGGCGAATCCGCGAGCGTGGCTGCGCTGAGGGCTCGCATTGCGGAACTTGAGGGAATGTTGACCGCGCGCGGCCGCAGTGCAGGCGGTCTGGACGAGGCATCGGCGAAAGCCGCCGGTAGTTTGGAGCGCGCGGCGGGCGATCGCGGCGAGAGAAGGGGGCCGCCGACCGGCGCGGAGATTCGCGAACGCATGGCGCGAATGGAAAAGGAGGATCCCGTTCGCTTTGCGCAGATGACGAACCATTTTGCGCGCATCCGCAATTTCCGCCGAGAACGCGCCGCGCTCAAGATAGACTTTTTGTCGTCCATCGACACGTCTGGTATGAATGCTTCCTCGAGAAAGACGCATCAGGCACTGCAGAACGCCATCGCCATGCGGGACGATCTCGAAGAGCAAATACACAATCCCAATCTCTCCGACGAGGAGCGCATGAGCCTGTTCGAGCAGATGCGCAACTCCGACCACGAGCTTCGTCGGCTCGGCACCGAGGAGCGCGACAGCCTTCTTATGCAGACGGCGTCCGCAATCGGGCTTGAGGGCGACGACGCGGTGGAGCTCGCCGAGACTATAAAAGATATATTCGATGCGACCGAATCGTCGCATCGCGGCATGAGACCGCGACCAATGGAGTGAACCTTCCTGGGAGAGCGCACCCAACTCTCTCTCAGAAAAGTTGCCGCTTGATTTCTGCGGCGATATTCGGTATCATATTATCCAAATTTAACCAATATAAGGAGTAGTCAAATGAAGTTCTCTAGCATTATGGCAGTTTTCGCGGTTGCAATCGCCTTTGCGGCGACTGGCTGCAAGTACGACAACGCTGCTGGCGGCGCGACCAATGGCGAGGGCGATGCCACCTCGATTGGCGCCGACATCGACGGTACTGACATTTCGTCGCAGGATGTCGACGAGGGCGACATATCCGCCGCAGGTGTTTCCGGCAACTTCGAGGATATGTACACGAAGTGCACCGACGTCGCATTCGCGCCAGTCTACTTCGGCTTTGACTCCACCGTTGTTCCCCAGGGCGAGCTCGGCAAGATCGATGCCGTTGTGGAGCACCTTACGGCCCGCACCGATCGCGTCGTCGTAGTCGAGGGTCATTGCGACGAGCGTGGCTCCAACGAGTATAACCTTGCGCTTGGCGAGAACCGTTCCACCATCATTCGCAACTATATGGTGCAGAGCGGCATTTCGGCCGACAGAATCCAGACCCGCAGCTACGGCGAGGAGAAGCCTGCCGCCGAGGGGCATGACGAGTCGGCCTGGTCGGTGAACCGCCGCGGCGAGTTCGGCATTTACCAGAAGTAACGGCGGATGGCGTTCGCGTTCATCTTCAACGATGTAGGCGTCGGCGAGTGGTTTGTGCTACTCGCCGTCGTGCTTGTTGTGGTTGGACCGAAGCGCCTTCCAGAGACGGCACGCACCGTCGGCAGGTGGTATGCGCGCATGCGCAGAGCGGCCGATTCGTTCAAACGCCAGCTGATGGACATGGATTCAGGGTTTGACAATGTTGCGGCAGATGTGGAGAACCAGCTTGAGGACGCGTTCACCGTAGAGCCTGACCCTGAGCCCGAGCCGTCGGCCGTGGCCGGTTCGGCGCAGGCGGAGGAGGGCGGCGATGCCGATCATAAAGAATCCTGACGAGCGCAACGATCCTCCGCGCCCTCTGCTGGAGCACCTCATGGCGCTTCGCGACATGCTCGTGTTCGCTTCGGTGGCATGGGCGGTGTGCGTGATTGCGGCGTGCGTATTCTCTCCGCAGATACTCGCGTGGCTTAAAAGCCCCGCCGCCGCGAGCGAAGACATGCTTCAGGGACTAGACCTCACAAGCGGCTTCTCGACGATGATGTCGATAGCCCTTTGGGGCGGCACCGCGCTTTCGTTTCCGTTTCTGGCGTATGCCGTCCTGAGATTCGTGTTTCCTGCCCTGACCAGGCGCGAAAAGGCGATTCTGCTTACGGTTCTTGTGGCAGGCTCGACTCTGTTCACGGTTGGCGTAGGACTGGCCTACGGAAAGACGCTTCCTCTCGTGGTCACCGCGTTCCAATCGATAAACGAGTGGGTTGGCCTTCCGGTTACGACGATTCGCATAGAGGGCTACATATCGATAGTGCTGAAGACGGTGATAGCCTTCGGTCTTGTGTTTCAGTTGCCGCTGGTGCTGTTTGTTCTCGGATGGTTTGGTCTTGTGACGAGCGCGGGGCTGCGTGCGAAGAGGCGTCCGGCGATAGTGATTGCGTTTGTCGTGGCGATGTTCCTCACGCCGCCGGATCCAATGAGCCAGCTTATGATGGCTGTTCCTTTGTGCCTGCTGTACGAGCTTTCTATATGGGCCGTATGGCTTAGGGAGCGTGCATGAAGGGGCGGTTCTCCGTCGCGCTCGGCTTTCTCGCCTTGATTGCAGTCGGCGCGTTCATACTGGCTTCTCCGTGGGCGCGGGCCGACGGCGCATGGGGTCCGCTCATGACGTCGCTGTTTACCTCGTGCTCGGCGGTGTGCGTGACAGGTCTCAGCGTGGTGGATGTCGCATCGGAGTTTTCATTTGCTGGGCAGATCGCGCTTCTGGTGCTGGTCGAGATCGGCTGCCTGGGATTGATGACCGTCAGTACGTTCCTCATGGTCGCGATAGGCAGGCGGCTGTCGCTGTCGCGCGAGTTCACGCTCATGAATGCGTACGGCGTGGCTGAGGTTCGCGGCGTGAAGGGGCTGATATGCTGGGTAGTGGGGTCGATGCTCGTGATGGAAGGCGTCGGCGCGGCGATTCTCTACACGCGTCTGCACGATGCGTACCTGAGCATATTCTATTCAGTGATGGGTTTTTGTAATGCAGGCTTCAGCATACTGCCCGGCTCGATCGCGTCCTTTGCGAAAGACCCGCTGATCGTGGTGACGCTGGCCGTGGAGACGATCCTCGGCAGCGTGGGCTTTCTGGTTCTGTACAATCTTTGCACGTTCAAGTTTCTCCGCCGTCCCTCTGGCGCGCGCGGGCGACTTACGCTTCATTCGCGGGTAGTGCTGCGCTTTTCGTTTTGCCTGTTGGCGATTGCGTTCGTCGCGTTCATGGTGGTGGAGTGGAACGCCGCCCTCGCCGGCATGCCTTTCGTGGAGAAGCTAACCACGGGCTTCTACCAGGCGGTAACGCCGCGTACGTGCGGATTCTGCATAACGCCTACGGAGTCGCTTCGTCCGCTTACTCGCCACGTGTACACGCTTTTGATGTTCATCGGCGGCGCGCCCGGCTCTGCCGCCGCCGGAATGAAGGTTACAACTCTCGCCGTGCTTATATACACGCTTGTCGCGCTCTGCCGCGGAGAGGCCGAGACGGTGATCGACCGCCGGACAGTGCCGACGGAGATTGTGCGCGAATCGCTCGTCATTTTCATGGCACTCATCGCTTTCACCGGAGTCGTGGTGGGGGCGTTGCTGGTGACGGAAGACAGCACGGGGCTTACGCTGGACGCGCTGTTTTTCGAGGCTGTATCGGCCATGACGACAACAGGGCTTTCGATGGGCGACACCACGGCGCGCCTCTCGACGGCGGGCAAATGCGTCATAATGTGCGCGATGTTCGTTGGGCGCCTGGGCGCGCTTGCGGTCGTAATGATGATCGGCGACCGCGAGTCGGCAAGACACATACGATATCCGCAGGAGGAACTTGTCATCGGTTAGACGGTGGCGCAGAAAGGAACGGCATCATGCAGGAAACGGCAAACCAGATTGTCCATGAAATGGCGCTCAAGGCGCGCGCGGCCGCCGCGGCGCTTCGCAGACTGGATTCGGCGGAAAAGAACGCGGCTCTGCTCGCGATAGCCGACGCGCTCGACGCGGCCAAGGGGGACGTCTTCGCCGCCAATGCCGAAGACGTCGCCAGCGCGAGATCCGCCGGCATAAGCGAAGCGATGGTCGACAGGCTTACGCTCACCGACGCGCGCTACGGCTCGATGGTGGACGGCGTGAGGCAGGTCGCCGGGCTGCCTGACCCCGTGGGCGAAACGATCTGGACGAGGGAGCGGCCGAGCGGCATTACGATTCGGAAGGTGAGAGAGCCGTTCGGCGTTGTGGCGGTAGTCTTCGAGTCGCGTCCGAACGTGTTCGTCGATACGGCAGCGCTGTGCCTGAAGACGGGGAATGCGATAATCCTTCGCGGCGGCAAGGAGGCGCTTCGCTCAAACAAGGCCCTCGCCAAGGTCGTCGCCGCCGCGCTTGCGGCGAGGCCGGGCGGAATCGCGAACGCCGTTCAGCTTGTGGAGACCACCGACCACGCGATAGTGGCAGAACTTGTGAGAGCCGTCGGGCTTGTGGACGTGGCGATACCGCGCGGCGGCGAGCGGCTGATACGCGCAATGTGCGAAGCCGCGCTGATACCTGTCTTGAAGCACTACAAGGGGGTGTGCCACATCTATGTTGACGACAAGGCCGATCTCGCGATGGCGCTTTCGATTCTCGACAACGCAAAGGTCCAGCGTCCCTCCGCATGCAACGCGGCGGAATGCCTGCTCGTGCACGAGAAGCTCGCGCCGCTGTTCCTGCCGATGGTCAGGGCGTGGGCGAAGGGCAGCGGAGTTGCGTTGCACGAAGATGGCGCAGGAGTGGAGTACCTCTCGCTCGACTTGAATGTTGCGACGGTTGCCGACTATCGCGCTGCGATAGACTTCATAAACGCCAACTCGTCCCACCATTCCGACTGCATCGTGACGAGCGACGAGGCTCGCGCGGCGGAGTTTATGCGCGACGTCGATTCGGCGTGCGTATACCACAACGTCTCGACGCGCTTCACCGATGGCGCAGAGTTCGGAATGGGCGCCGAAATCGGCATTTCGACCGACAAACTTCACGCCCGCGGGCCGATGGGCCTGGAAGAACTTACGACATACAAATACGTTGTGACCGGCGACGGAGTTGTCAGATGAAGTTTCTCGTGCATACGTACGGCTGCCAGATGAACGTGCGCGACTCGGAGGCCGTTGAAGCCATGCTTGTCGCCGCCGGACACGAAAAGGCGGCGAGCGAGGCCGAGGCGGAGCTTGTGATCGTGAACAGCTGCACCGTGCGCCAGAAGGCCGAAGAGAAAGCCGTCGGCAAGACTGGCAACCTCTGCGCCGCCGGGAAGCTGACGGGTCTCATGGGATGCGCCGTGAAGAGGCTCGGCGAAGACGTCTTCAAGCGCCTGCCTAGGCTGGACTTCGCAGTTGGTCCGCGGGCGATTGGCCTTATACCGAAAATCGTCGCCGACGGATGCTTCCCGCGGCTGGAGCTGGGCGAGGAGATGATGTCCGAGGCTCTTGCCTCTCATGTAGAGGGAGGTGTGCAGGCGTTCGTAACAATACTTGTAGGTTGCGACAACAGGTGCAGTTATTGCATCGTGCCAGACGTTCGAGGCCACGAGTATTCGCGTCCCGCGCGAGAGATTGTGGCGGAGGTGCGTTCGCTCGTTGCGCACGGCGTGAAGGAAGTGTGTCTTCTGGGGCAGAGCGTTCTTCGCTACGGGGTGAGGAACGCCGCATGGGACGGATCCGACGCGCCCAGCCCCGGGGGTTATGCCGAGGCGTTCCCTCGCCTGCTGGAGGCGCTGGCCGCCATCGACGGACTTCGGCGCATACGCTTCACATCGGCCCATCCAAAGGGATGCACCGACGAGCTTGTGAGGGCGTACAGGGAGTTTCCGCAGATATGCCGCCATCTGCACCTGCCGGTGCAGTCCGGCAGCGACCGCATACTTGCGGACATGGGCCGCCACTACACTCGCGCCGAGTATCTGGCGGCGGTTGCAAAACTGAGGGAATTCGATGCGGAGTTTGCGCTTACGACGGATGTGATCGTGGGCTATCCGGGCGAAACTGAAGAGGATTTCGAGGCTACCAGGTCGCTTATGGACGAGGCCGGATTCGACAATTCGTTCATCTTCAAGTATTCGCCCCGCCCTGGAACGCGCAGTGCGGCCCGGCCGGACGATGTGCCGATGGCGGAGAAGGAACGCCGCGACCAGGTGCTGCTCGCCGACCAGGAGCGTCGCGGGCTGGAGAGAAATTCGCTGCTTGTGGGGACGGTGCGTGAAGTGATGGCGGAGGGTCCGTCGAAGCGCAACAAGGCGCGTTGGTCCGGTCGCGACGGCGGCAACCGGATTGTGGTGTGGGAGGTTCCGCCGGGGGAGGTTCCGCCGAGGGCCGGTTCCATCGTCAGGCTGCGCATAACCGAGGCTCACGCGCAGACACTCGTCGCCGTCCCTGCATGAGCGGTGGCGCGGCTCGACGGGCCGCTGCACTTGCGTGCGCACGCGGGAATATGGTATCATTACATCTCAAGTGTGATGGATTCCGAACAGACAAAGAAAACGACGTTTACCTACGAGCTGACCGAAGACCAGCAGGAGATTCTGCTTGGAATCATGGTCAACGGCAACTATCGCAGGCGCGAGGTCCCATACTCCCTTTGGTCCATAGAGGGCGATCACTTCAACGCCACGCTTTATTCCAAGGAGAAGCATGGCCGGCGCAAGCTTTGCATACAAGGTTCCAAGGCCGAGGACTTTGTGCTTTTCGTGCTGGAGCCGAATGTGCTCATGTCGGCTACGCTCGGCTACGAGACGGTTCTGAACCCCGAGCTCGTCTCGGCTCACGCCGGAAGCGACGAATCGGGAAAGGGCGACTATTTCGGGCCGTTGGTCGTATGCTGCGCCTACACCGACGAGGCGCTTTCCGCCGAGATGCAGAAACTCGGCGTGAGGGACTGCAAGCAGATGAGCGACAAGGCCGTGTTGACGACCGGCGCGAAACTGCGCGCGCTGCTTGGCCAATCGGGATATGCGGTGGTGAAGCTCGGCCCCGCGGCGTACAACCGCCTTTACGCCAAGATGCACAACATAAACCGGATGCTCGCCTGGGCGCACGGAACCGCGATCGAAGAGCTTCTCGAGAAGCGCCAGGGGTGCAATCGCGTGGTGGTGGACCAGTTCGCGCCGACCGAAGCGACGATCAAGCGCGCGCTGAAGCCGCTCGGCAAAAAGGCCACGGTCGAGCAGCGCCATAAGGCCGAAAGCGACATCGCAGTGGCCGCTGCGTCGGTCATAGCGCGCGAACTGTTTTTGCGGGACATCGCCAAAATGGGCGAGGAGGTGTTTGGCCCTCCGGCGGAGGGCCGCGAGAACGTGCCCGCCGGGTCGAGCGACCCGCGCGTGAGGGCGCTCGCCGAGGAAATGGTTCGCAAGGAGGGGCCGGTGTGGTTGATGAACCACTGCAAGACGCATTTCCAGACAACCGACAAGGTTCTTGCCGCGTGCGGAAAATCGCGTGAAGACCTGCCGCCTGAAGGCCGCGTCACATCCGCCGTGGCGAACGGAAGCTACGGGCGCAAGAACGGCGGCAAGAGTGCAGAAGGGAATTGAACAGGAATGGACGTTGACTTCAACACAGTCGAAGAGTGCCTTGAGGCGCTGAGGAACGGCGAGATAATTCTTGTCACCGACGACGCCGACCGCGAGAACGAGGGCGACTGCGTCTGCGCGGCGCGTTTTGCGACGCGCGAGAACGTGAACTTCATGGCGAGCTACGCCAAAGGGCTGATATGCATGCCGATGAGCGCCGAGTGGTGCAGGCGGCTCGACCTGCCCCAGATGGTGGCCGAGAACACAGACAACCATTCGACCGCATTCACGGTTTCGATCGACGCCGTTTCGACCACAACGGGCATTTCCGCCGAGGAGCGCGCCGTGACTGCCCGCGCGTGCATACGCGAGGGCGCAAAGCCGGAGGATTTCCGCAGGCCCGGCCACATGTTTCCGCTTGAAGCGCGGGCTGGCGGCGTTTTGAAGCGTGCCGGACACACCGAGGCGACGGTGGATCTTTGCCGTCTCGCCGGACTGGAGGAAGTCGGCCTGTGCTGCGAGGTCATGAAGGACGACGGTACTATGGCGCGACTGCCCGACATAGCGGAGTTTGCGAAGACGCACAAACTCAAGCTCATGTGCATCGCCGATCTTATCGCCTATCGTCGTCACCGCGATAGGCTCGTGGAACCGGTCGAGGAGGTTGACCTGCCGACCGACCACGGACACTTCAGGCTCAAGATGTACCGCAGCCGAATCACGGGGCTTGAGCACCTCGCGCTTGTGAAGGGCGATCTTTCGGGCGATGAACCGGCGCTTGTGCGAGTGCATTCGGAATGCTTCACCGGCGACGTGCTGGGAAGCGAGCGCTGCGATTGCGGTCCGCAGCTTCACGCCGCAATGGAGATGGTCGAGAAGGCGGGGCGCGGAGTCGTTCTCTACATGCGCCAGGAAGGACGCGGGATAGGCCTTGCGAACAAACTGCACGCCTACAAAAAGCAGGAGCAGGGGATGGATACCGTCGAGGCCAACATCGCGCTCGGCTTCGCGCCGGATCTTCGCGACTACGGCGAAGGCGCGCAGATTCTCGCGGATCTCGGGCTGAAGAAGGTGAGGCTCATGACGAACAATCCCTGCAAGGTCAAGGGGCTTTGCGGCTACGGAATAGAGATAACCGAACGTGTCCCGATAGTCATACCCGCGAATGCGCACGACAAGCGCTATCTCGACACGAAAAAAGAAAAGATGGGGCACCTGCTATGAAGATTGCGGTAATAGGCGACGGAGGGTGGGGAACCGCAAATGCGATGCTTCTCTGCGGTCGCGGACATGATGTGACGCTCTGGGGCGCGTTTCCGGACTATGTCGACGAGATGCGCCGCACGCGTCGCAACGAGAAGTTTCTGAAGGGTGTCGAACTGCCTAATTCGCTCAAGCTCACTGCTGACCGTGCAGAGGCGGTGGCCGGCGCGGAGGTTGTAGTACTGGCGCCGCCGTCGAAGTATTTCGCGTCCGTCGCAGAGGGTTTCAAGGGGCTCGTGGACGAACGTCATCTTGTCGTATCGCTCACGAAGGGGCTTTGCGAGAAGACCGACAAGCGCATGACCGTTCTAGCGTCCGAGATACTCGGCGTAAAGGATGTAGTGGCGCTCGCCGGCCCGACACATGCCGAAGAGGTGAGTCGCGGAATACCAACGGCTATAGTCGCCGCGTGTGCGGACGAGGCGAAGGCGAAGCGCGTGCAGGAGCTTTGGTCCGGGCCGACCTTCCGCGTGTACACGTCGCGCGATCCGGCGGGCGTAGAGATCGGCGGCGCGGTGAAGAACGTGATAGCGATAGCCGTAGGCTGCTCGGATGGAATGGGCTTCGGCGACAACACCCGTGCGGCGCTGATCACTCGCGGCCTAGCAGAGATGAAGCGGTTCGTTCTCGCTTACGGCGGCAGCCCCGAGACGCTTTCGGGACTTGCGGGAATCGGCGATTTGATAGTAACGTGCACGTCGGTGCATTCGCGAAACCACTCCGTCGGCGAGCGTCTCGGACGCGGCGAGAAGATAGGCGACATCCTCGGCTCGATGCAGATGGTGGCCGAGGGCGTGTGGAACTCGAAAGTCGTCCACGACCTCTCGTCGCGGCTCGGCGTAGAGATGCCGATATGCGACCTTGTCTACGCGGTATGCTATCAGAACGCCGATGCGCGAAAGGCTGCCGAGACGGTCATGAGCAGGTCGCTGAAGAGCGAGTAGCAGTGATGGTGCGTGAATTGATACCTGTTCTCGCGTTCTTCTCCTTCTGGCTTGGCGCCTGCATAGCGTCGTTCCTCAACGTCGTAATATGGCGCGTGCCGCGCGGCGAGTCGATAGTGAGTCCGCCGTCCCATTGTCCGAAATGCAACGCGCCGATAAAGTGGTGGCAGAACATTCCTATAATATCGTGGCTCGCCTTGCGCGGCAGATGCGCCGCGTGCCGCGAGCCGATTTCGCCGCGCTACGTATGCGTCGAGGCTCTTGGCGGCGCGCTTTTCCTCGCGGCGTTTCTGCGGCTGTGGATGCCGCAGGTTCCAATATGGATTTCGGTAGTGCATCTGCTGGTGATGTGGATATGGATATCGCTGATGATCGTCGGCTCGTTCATAGACTTCGACCTGCAGCTTCTGCCAGACTTCACGACAGTCGGCGGTATGATTCTCGGCGTCGCCGAAGCTGCGGTGTTTAGTGGCTTCAATTTCGCATATGGCTCGGGTCTCGGTGCATCGGTGTGGGCCAAACTCGCGCCAATCATCCACTCCCTCGTCGGGCTAGCCTTCGGCTTCGGGCTAATGTGGCTTGTGAGATGGCTTGGCTCGAAAGCCTTCAAGCGAGAGGCGATGGGGATGGGTGATGTTCTGCTCATGGGGGCTGTTGGCGCTTTGTTCGGTCCAGAGGCGGTTTTGGCGGTTATCATGCTTTCTTCGGTGTTCGGCTCGATTGTCGGTCTTGGAATGATTCTCGCTTCTAAGGCGAAGTTCGGCCGGTTCGTCGCGATTCCTTACGGGCCTTACATCTGCCTCGGCTGTCTGGCGTGGATGTTCTTCGGCGCCGAACTCGTCACCTGGTATCTGGGACTCTTCAAATGAACAAGCTCTTCATAATCGACATGATGCCGTTTCTCTACAAGGGGCATTTCGTGTTCCTCAGGAATCCGCGCATGACATCGAGCGGCATCAACACGTCGGCGTTGCTGGGCCTTGCGAGCGGGTTGACGTCCATACTGAAGAAGGAGCGGCCGACGCATGTGGTGCTTGCGATGGATCCTGGCGGGCCTACGTTCCGCCATGAGGCGTATCCGCCCTACAAGGCGCAACGCCAGAAGATGCCCGAAGATCTCGCAGCGTCCATTCCCTACGCATTCGAACTGGCCGAGGCCTTGCGAATACCGGTGGTGCGGGTCGAAGGTTTCGAGGCCGACGATGTAATGGGCACTCTGGCCGTGAAAGGCGCGGAAGCCGGATTCGACGTATACATGGCCACGCCTGACAAAGACGCGGCACAGCTTGTCCGTCCGGGCGTAAGCCTGTATCGTCCGTCTCACGCCGGCGAAGACGCCGAGATATACGATACGGCAAAGGTCTGCGGACATTGGCATCTGCGCGAGCCGCGACAGATGATCGACTATCTCGCGCTCGCGGGCGATTCATCAGACAACATACCGGGAATACGCGGGGTCGGCGAGAAGACTGCGGCCGACCTTCTTTCGCGCTTCGGCGACGTAGAGGGCATAATCGCGGGCGCGCAGAAGATAAAGGGGAAACTCGGCGAAAAGGTGGCGCTCGGGGTAGAAGACGCGCGTATGTCGAAATTCCTCGCGACGATACGCACCGACGTGCCGATAGAGCCTGATTGGAACGACTACCGCTTCGCAGGGGCAGATCCCGAAAAGCTCGCCGCCGTGTGCGCAAAGTTCGAGCTGACGCGCCTTGCGAAGGCGCTCCTCGGCGACGCCGCGCCTGAAGCGTCCGCGGAGCCGGGCTCGGCGAAGGTCGCGTCGCTCGCGGAGTTTCCGCACGACTATCGGCTAGTCAGCGACGAGGCTGGCGCCAGGGAGCTTCTGGTGGAGCTTATGAAGGAGTCGCGGATCGCGTTCGACACCGAGACTGCTGCGGTCGAGGACCACGACTCCACAGAGGCCCACTTCTGCAAGCTTGTGGGCTTTTCGTTCGCCACGGAGCCTGGGAAGGCGTGGTATGTCACGGCAGACCAGATAGACGTGTTCCGTCCGCTCTTCGCCGACCCGACGAAGGTTTTTGTCGGCCACAATGTGAAATTCGACAGATCCGTTCTTCACCGATACGGAATCGGTTTCGCGTCCATCCCGCGCGACACTATGCTCGAGCACTATTGCCTTGATGCTGCCGCGCGTCACGGTATGGACGCGCTCGCTGTGCAGTTTCTCGGCTACAAGCCCATACCTATCGAGGCTTTGATAGGCGAGCGCGGACGCGGCAAGAGCCAGCTTTCGATGGCGGCGCTAAAGCCGGAGGAGATTCGCGACTACGCCGCCGAAGACGCCGATGTCACGCTCAGACTCGACGACGCGCTGCGCCCGAAGGTTGAAGAGTCCGGGGCGGCGAAGGCGCTCGCCGAAGTCGAAGAGCCGCTTGTGAAGGTGCTCATCGATATGGAGCGCGAGGGCGTTAAGATCGACGTCGATGCTCTGAAGGAATACGGCGAAGCGCTGGATCGCGAGATACTTGGCCTTGTGCAGGATATCCTCCAGTATGCCGGACCGGGTCTAAATGTGGATAGTCCAAAGCAGCTCGGCGAGTTCCTCTTCGGGCGGCTGGGGCTGAATTCTGGCGCATCGAAGAAGACGTCGACGGGAAATTGGTCGACTGACGAAAAGACTCTTGCCAAGCTCGTCAACGACCATCCTGTAGTCAAGAAGATCCTGGAGTATCGTGCGTGTGCCAAGCTCAAGTCGACATACGTGGACAAGCTGCCGACGCTGATAGACGAGAATGGACGCGTGCACACGACATATTCGCAGGCGTTCACGGAGACCGGGCGCTTGAGTTCGTCCGACCCGAACCTGCAGAACATACCAATCCGCACCGAGCGCGGCAAGATGATCAGAAAGGCGTTCGTCGCGCGCGACGAGCGTCACGCGATAGTGTCGGCGGACTATTCGCAGATAGAGTTGAGGCTGATGGCCGCGTTCTCCAAGGACGAGGCAATGCTCGCCGCGTTCAGAAACGGTGAAGACATCCATCGCGACACCGCCAGCCGTGTGTACGACGTAATGCCTGCTTTCGTAACGCCGGAGATGCGCGCGAAGTGCAAGATGGTCAACTTCGGCATAATCTACGGCATATCGGCGTTTGGACTTTCGCAGAGACTGGGTGTTTCGAGACGCGAGGCGGGCGATCTCATAGAGACATATTTCAAGCTTTATCCGAAGGTTCGCGAGTACATGGATTTT
The DNA here is from genome assembly GCA_902776615.1 of uncultured bacterium. Taxonomy (GTDB): domain Bacteria; phylum Verrucomicrobiota; class Kiritimatiellia; order RFP12; family UBA1067; genus UBA1067. Next base: position 22,661 of record CACYQU010000003.1, on the reverse strand, counting down.
GCTATCGCCAAGGCTCGCGAAAACGGATTCGCCACGACGGTTCTCGGGCGACGGCGAACCTTGCGCGACATTAATTCGCGAAACGCGACTGCGCGTCAGGCGGCTGAGCGCGATGCCATAAATACGCCAATCCAAGGTTCTGCGGCTGATTTGATAAAGGTAGCGATGGTCAAGGTGGACCGTGCCATAAAGGCGGAACGGTTGCGCGCGAAGATGGTTTTGCAGATACACGACGAACTCGTGTTTGATACTCCGCTCGACGAGGTGGAGCGTTTGAAAGAGATCGTCCGCCGCGAGATGACGACGGCGCTGGATTTCGGCGTTCCGCTTGAGGTCGGCATAGGCGTAGGCCGCGACTGGCTCTCGGCCCATTGATTCAATCTCGCCGCCTGTAGCGGGGTGTTCGGCGGGCTATGTGAAATTTTGGTATAATATGCGCCAAAAGATTCCACTCTAAAGGCGGAAATGGGAGAACGTACACAATGAAGAAAGTGATGATAACGGGCATTGGCATGCTCTGTGGATGTGGCAATGGTAAAGATGCCGTTTGGAATGCGGTGAAGTCTGGCAAGTCGGGGATCTCCCGAATCGCCAAGTTCGACCCGTCGCGTTGCACTTGCCAGGTCGCCGGCGAGGTGAAGGATTTTCAGGCGTATGCCATTGATGGCGGCCTTATCGACAAGCGCGAGGCGCGCCACATGGCATTGTTTTCCCAATATGCGGTGGCGGCCGCCGTAGAGGCGTGGCGCGACGCCGGCTTTACCGAAGACAACAAGCCCGACATGGATCGCGTCGGCACGATGATCGGCAATGGAATCGGCGGCCTCGACATAACCGGCGACAACTACAAGATCCTTTTCGATCGCGGCCCCGACAGACTTTCGCCGCTTGCAGTGCCGGAACTCATTCCGAACGAGGCTGCCGGCAATGTTTCCATCGCGCTCGGCACCAAGGGACCTGCCCAAGTTGTCGTAACGGCGTGCGCCAGCTCCACCGATGCGCTCGGCCTTGCGATGGATATGATTCGCGCCGGGCGAGCTGACGTAGTGGTCGCGGGCGGAACCGAAGCGTCGATTCTCGAGTTCACAATCGGCGGTTTCATGAAGATGAAAGCCCTCTCCACCCATTTCAACGACACGCCCGAGAAGTCGTCGCGTCCGTTCAACGCCGATCGCGACGGATTCGTGATGGGCGAAGGCGCGGCTGTTCTCATACTTGAATCCGAAGAGCATGCGAAGGCGCGTGGGGCTCGCATCTACTGCGAGCTCGCGGGCTACGGCGCAACCGCCGACGCGTTCCACATCACAGCGCCCGATCCGTCCGGCGACGGTGCGGTGAAGGCGATCGACATCGCGCTCAAGGATGCTGGCGTGGAAGACCTCTCCACCGTAGACTACATCAACGCCCACGGAACCTCGACCCATCTCAACGACCAGATGGAGACCAAGGCCTTCAAGCGCGTCTTCGGCGAGGAAGGGGCCAAGAAGATCAACGTGTCGTCCACCAAGTCCATGCACGGCCACCTGCTCGGCGGAACGGGCGCTCTAGAAGCTGCCATCACTGCCCTTGCCATAAAGGAAGGCTTCGTGCCGCCGACAATCAACTACGAAAAGCCGGATCTCGAGGTAGATGTCGAGAAGGGCGAGACGCCGCTCGATCTCAATTACACGCCCAACGTTGGCGTCGCCCGCGATATACGCGTTGCGCTTTCAAGCTCGCTCGGCTTTGGCGGACACAACGGAATACTGGTTTTCAAGAAGGTCTGATGCAATGGAATTCCCTGTTTTCAAGAATGTGTACAACAAACCCGGCGTCGAGCTTCTGCCGCACCGACCGCCGTTCCTCTTCGTCGATACGCTGCTTTCGGCCGACGAGACCGGCGCCGTTGGCGAATATACGTATACGGAGGAGAAGAACGATTTCTTCAAGGGCCATTTCCCCGGTAATCCGATAGTGCCCGGAGTGGTGCTCGTGGAGTCGATGGCGCAGGTGGCAGGCGCCGGAATCGTCGCGCGCGGGGCGCTTGCGGCCGATCCCGACAAAGAGCCCGTGTTCGTTCTGGCGGCGGTCGAGAACGCGCGTTTCCGCAGCCCGGTGCGTCCGGGGGACAAGATGACCACCGTAGTCGAGAACGTAAAAATACGCTCCAAGCTCGGCGTGTTCGGGCTCAAGGGCTATGTCAACGGGCAGCTTGCATGCGACTGCACGGTCAAATGCATGCTCGGCGAAAAGTAGGCCATGATACACATCGTAGATTCCGCAAGCCCGGCCGTCGAGCGCTTCGGCGCGCGGCCGGCTTTTCCTGAAGAAGCGGAGAAGGCGGCCGCAGAGGTTCTCGCTGCAATTCGCAAGGGCGGCGATGCTGCGGTTGCGAAGTATGTGGCGAAGTTCGAGGGGGCGAAGCTTCCGGCGAAGCGCTTCAGGGTTGGCGACGGCGAGATGGCGGCCGCTGCCGCGAAAGTTCCTCCGGCGATACGCCGCGCCGTGGAAGACGCCCACAGGCGAGTGAGGAAGTTCTCGGCGGCGTCGCTCAGAAAGCCGTGGTCGATGAAGACGCCCCGCGGCGGCTCGGCCGGCGAGTTCTTCTCTCCCATGGATCGCGTTGGCGTATATGTGCCCGGAGGAACCGCGCCGCTCGCGTCGACTTCCATAATGACAGTCACTCTCGCCAAAGCCGCGGGAGTGAAGGAAATCGTCGCCTGCACTCCGGCCGGCAAGACCGGCGAGGTGAACCCCGTTCTGCTCTATGCGCTCGGTCTTGCAGGCGCGACAGAAGTGTACCGCGTAGGCGGCATACAGGCGATTGGCATGATGGCGTTCGGCACTAAAACGTGCCGCAAGGTGCAGAAAATCGCCGGGCCGGGAAATGCGTTTGTCACGGCCGCGAAGAGGCAGGTCTACGGATACGTGGCGATAGATCAGGTCGCAGGGCCGAGCGAGATCGCCGTATTGACCGACGGCTCGGTGGACGTTCGCTGGATCGCGGCGGACCTTCTTTCGCAGGCGGAGCACGGGAGCGGCTGGGAGAAGTCGCTTTGCGTCTGCACATCGCGCAGACTGGCCGCGGAAATCAAAGCCGAGGTTCTTCGCCAGACCGAAACCCTTTCGCGAAAGGCCCTCGTGCAGCGTGTGATCGACCGCAACGGAATTTTGATAGTGGTCGCCAAGAACCTCGACGAGGGGCTTGAAGTCGTGAACCGCTTTGCCCCGGAGCATTTCGAGATAATGACGAAGAACGCCGCCCGCCTTATGAAGGGAGTGCGCTCGGCCGGTGCCGTCTTCGTCGGACCGTGGACGCCGGAATCCGTCGGCGATTTTGTCGCTGGGCCAAGCCACGTGCTGCCCACGGGCGGCGCCGCGAACATGTTCAGCGGCCTCACGCCGGACGACTTCCGCCGTCGCCACAGTTTCGTGGCCTTCACAGAAGGCGATCTGCGCGAGACGCGCGGAGCGATCGAGGCGTTTGCGTCCGTCGAGGGTCTTGACGGACACGGTCGCGCCGCAACAATAAGGTTTTTGTAGCGCCGAGCGGTTTCCGCATGAACTTCTTGCATCGCCATGCATATGACTTTGGAGCCGGTTTCGCCGCGCTGGTGTGGGCGGTGATGCCGAAGCGCCGCAGGATTGCGGTGGAGAATGTGCTCAAGTGCGGCGTGGCGACAGACCCGAAAGAGGCTCGACGCATCGCCAGGAAATCGTTCTGCCATCTTGCCGGCCATGTATGCGAGGCGCTTTGCGTGCCATGCGTAGTGAACGCGGAAAACTGGCGCGAGCATCTGGATGTTGAAACCGAGGCGTCGCCGGAAGCCGTGAAGCTGCTCTTGGAATCGCCAGACACTCCAATAATACTTGCGAGTGCGCATCATGGCGTGTGGGAGGCTGCGACGAACGTAATCTCCTTCGCGCGCCCGATGATAGCAATCGCGCGGGTGATGAACAACAAGCTGGTCGCGAAGTGGATGAAGAACCACCACTTCCGCGGACCTGTTACGGTGATTGACAAGAAGAACGGCTTCACGCCGGAAATCATGCGCCAGTGGAAGGACGAGCGCGCGGCGATGACGATTCTCATGGATCAGCACACGAGCGGCGGCTTGAAGCTCGAGTTTCTGGGGCGCCCGGCGAAGACGTTCACATCCGTCACGCGCCTCGCCATGAGAACCGGCTACCCTGTCGTAGTGGGATCGTTCGTGAGGGTCGCGCCATACCGCTACAGACTGGTCGGCGGCGCGCCTCTGAGGTTTTCGCGCGGCGACGACCTCGCGAAGTGCACGCAGATCCTCAACGACCGTCTAGGCGAGGCGATACGCAAGTACCCCGAGCAGTATCTTTGGGCACATAGGAGGTGGAGGTGAACAATCCGACGTTTGTGCTGACGCTCGACCTGGTTTGCTGCCTGTTGAGCTGCGTCTTCCTGTGGTCCACGCTTATAGTGCTGCTGGGCCTTTTGAAAAGTCCGCGCCGCCATCCTGCCGCGCAGAGGAAGATGCGCTTCGCCGTCTTGATATGCGCGAGGAACGAAGAGGCGGTGATACGCATGCCGGTGAAAAGCATCGCGATGGGCAAATACCCCGCCGACCGCCGCGAAGTGATCGTGCTGGCCGACAACTGCACAGACCGAACGGCAGAGTGCGCCTGGGCGGCTGGAGCGACGGTTTGGGAGAAGAAAACCCCGAGCGGCGGAAAGGGCGACGTTCTCGCGTGGGGCGTGGAGCGCGTGCTCGCCCACGGCGGTTTCGACGCGATTGCGGTGTTCGATTCCGACAACATCGTAGCCGACAATTGGCTGGACACGGTCAACGACGCGCTTCAGGACGGCGAATGCGTCGTGACCGGGCGCCGCCATTCGTCAAACGCAAAGGCCAATTCGATCGCAGGCTGGTACACCGTGTATTGGAACATCATGAACGAGCTTTCGAACAGGGTGCGTACCAACCTGGGGCTTTCCGCAAAGCTGACAGGCACCGGTTTCGCGTTCCTCGTTTCCGCGCTCGGGCCTGACGGCTGGAAGACCAGAACCATGGTGGAGGATGTCGAGTTCACTGTGCAGTGCAACATCGTCGGCCGTCGAATAGCGTACGTGCCTGAAGCGGACTATGCCGACGAGCAGCCTGTTGCCGCAAGATACATGTGGCGCCAGCTGCGGCGGTGGGCCACGGGCGGCTGGCAGGTGGCCCGGCTTTACATGCTGCCGTGGATCTGTGCGCTTGCCAAACACCCGTCGCTCAGGCTGTTCGACATATATTTCGCAATACTGACGGGCATGTCGGTCGCGTTCGTTCTTCTTTTCAACGTCATAACTTTCATCGCCAAGCTTTGCTGCGGAGCGGCCGGAAGCAGGGCGTATACGTTCTTTTTCGGCGTTCTTGCATTCGTCTGCGTGATGGGCTGGTTTACCGCGCTGGCGGCTACGGCCCTTTCGCAGAGGAAGCGACGCCCGCGCTGGATCGCCATCTTGACGTTTCCGGTTTTTTCGCTCGTACTGTCCGCCGCGGTGCTGTACACGCTCGTGCTGCCCACGCGCCGGTGGAAACCCATACCGCATGTCGGCTCGCAGGACGGAAAAGCGGTATAATGTCCTTTTAATGGAAATGGAGATTGCCTTTTATGGCTGACACATCAAGCATACGCAAGTTCACGGACGCGGCCGATTACACAAAGCGGTTCATAGTACAGGAGGAGATCGACAAATATCTCCCCGGCGGACGGCATTTCATCGACGAGGAGCGCATAGAGAGGATCATCGCCGGCATAGACGGCAAGCCGGCCGATCCGGTTCGCGTGCGCGAGATAATAGCCAAGAGCGAATCCACCTGCGAAACGCTCGAGCCGGAAGAGACTGCCGTGCTCATGCAGGTCGAAGACCCTGCGCTCTTCGAGGAGATGCGAGCCGCGGCAGACCGTATAAAGCACAAGGTCTACGACAACCGTATTGTGATGTTTGCGCCGCTGTACATGTCGAACCTCTGCGTGAACGGCTGCAGGTACTGTGGCTTCCGCGAAGGCAACTCGCTTCAGAAGCGCCGCGTGCTGACCATGGACGAACTGAAGGAGGAGATCGACGTTCTCGCGGGGCGCATAGGCCACAAGCGTCTCATAGCCGTCTATGGCGAGCACCCCTCGACATCCACCGAATACATCGCCGAGACGATCGAGACTTGCTACGCGCGTCAGGTGAAGGCGCCGCGCACCGGCGCGCCTGTGGGGATTCGCCGCGTGAACGTGAACGCCGCGCCGCTTCCGGTGGAGGATCTCAAGGTTCTGAAGAAGGTCGGCATCGGCACGTTCCAGGTTTTCCAGGAGACGTACAACCGCAAGCTGTACGAGCAGATGCATCCGGCCTGGAGCGTGAAGGGCAACTACGACTGGCGCACGACATGCTTCCACCGCTGTCTCGAAGCGGGGGTTGACGATGTGGGTCTGGGCGTTCTCTATGGACTTTGCGACTGGCGTTTCGAGCTTCTTGCGACGGTAATGCATGCGCGCGACCTCGAACGGTGGTTCAACATCGGTCCGCACACGCTGTCGTTTCCCCGTCTCGAGCCTGCGAGCGGCACGCGCGTGCCCGAGGAGTCGCCTTGGCTGATCGACGACGATACTTTCGCGCGCATCCTCGTAATCGCGCGCCTTTCCGTTCCCTACACCGGCATGATCGTGACGGCTCGCGAGTCGCCGGCGAGCCGCAACCGCGTGCTTGACCACGGCATGACCCAGCTCGACTGCTCGTCGAACATCGCGATCAAGGGCTACAGCGATTTTGCGAACGAGGCCCACCAGGAAAAGGAGCGCCAGCAGTTCATGCTCGGCGACAACAGGTCGATCGACGAGATGGTGAGGTATCTCGCGTCGCGCGGCACGATCACCTCGTTCTGCACGGCCGGCTACCGCTGCGGTCGAACGGGAGGCTGCATCATGGACGCGCTGAAGACCGGCCGCGAGGGCAAGTTCTGCAAGATCAACGCGGTGCTTACGTTCCGCGAGTGGCTGGACGACTTCGCGAGCGACGAAACGCGGGCGATAGGCGAACGCCTTATCGAAAAGGAACTCGCCGGCATCAAGGAGTGGCTGCCGAAGTTCTATCCCACGGTGATGAAACAGTACGAAGCGACGTGCCGCGGCGAGCGCGATCTTTTTTTCTGAGGGCACTTGCTTTTCCGCTCTATATATTGTATAATTGCCTCGTTATGAAAACTTGGCTTGCTTTTTGGTATGGAATTTTCCGCAACAACCCGATCTTCAGGTTGGTGCTTGGGATGTGCCCGACATTGGCTGTTACGACCAGTCTTGAGAATGCGCTTGGCATGGGTATGGCGGCGACATTCGTGCTGATATGCTCGAACGGCCTGGTATCGGCCTTGCGCAAGGTCATTCCGGCGGCCGTGCACATACCGTGCTACATCGTGATCATCGCAACGTTCGTGACGGCGATCGACCTTCTCATGCAGGCGTACCTGCCCGATCTTTCCGCCTCGCTCGGCATCTTCATACCGTTGATTGTCGTCAACTGCATCATCCTCGGCCGCGCCGAGGCGTTCGCGTCCAAGAACGGCGTCATCGACTCTCTTGCCGACGGCCTTGGCAGCGGGGTGGGCTTCACGCTCGCGCTCGCGCTGATAGCGTCCGTGCGCGAGATTGTCGGCGCCGGTACGCTGACGGTGTGGGGCGACATCGCCGTAAAGGGCATCAACCCCGGCCCAGTCACGCTCGCGATTCTGCCGGCCGGCGGATTCATAACGCTTGGGCTGCTTCTCGCGCTGATCAACAGAATCGGCGAGTGGAGCGCCCGTCGCCGCGGCGCACCCGCGCCGCTTCCCGTAAACCTAGATTGCCGCCACTGCACCATGTGCGGAAATGGAAAGAAGCCTTGATGAAGTGTCCAAAATGCGGAGCTGACGACGACAAGGTGCTCGATTCCCGCAGCGCCAGGGACGGTGCGGCGATACGGCGCAGGCGCGAGTGCACGAAGTGCGCCCACCGTTTCACCACATATGAAGAGATCGACCGCGACGAGGTGCTGGTCGTGAAGAAAGACGGTTCGCGCCAGCCTTTCGACCGCTCGAAGGTCGACAAGTCCATAAGGCGCGCGTGCGGAAAGCGGCCCGTGAGCGACGCCCAGATACGCACGATGATAGACAATGTTGTGTCCAATCTCGACGGAGAGGAGATTCCAGCAGACAAGATAGCCGAACTGGTAATGGCCGAATTGCACAAAGTGGACGAGGTGGCCTACATCCGCTTTGCAAGCGTCTACCGCCAGTTTACGGATGTTGCCCAGTTCCTGTCGGCCATAACGGAGATAGTGAAGAAATGACGAACAAGGTTGATTACCAGCGTCCGCCAGTGCGGGTCGCGCTCATAGGTCTCGGGCGCGCGATGCTTGAAGACCACTATGCCGTGTTCAAGGCCCATCCGGCGATGTTCAAAGTCGTCGCCGCGTGCGACCTTCTGAAGGAGCGACGCGACAGAATCGCGGTCGATTTCCCCAACTGCCGCATGTTTCGCCAGTACAAGGACCTCCTTGACGAGCGAGACATAGACTTGGTGGACATCGCCACATGCTCGAACGACCATGTCAAGCATGCGCTCGCATCCCTTTCCAAGGGGTTCTGGACGCTTCTGGAGTCGCCGATGTCATTGACGTTCGACGACGCCCAGATATTGCGCGGCGCTGCGATGAAGGCCAAGAACAGGCTCATAGTGATGCATCGCGGCCTGTTCGACGCCGACTTCCAGCTTGCGAAGCTCGCGATGTCCGATTCCCGCCTGGGCGAACTGTACCAGATAAAGGTTCGCAGGGAAGACTACATTCGCCGCGACGACTGGCAGGCCGTAAAACGCATGGGCGGCGGTGCCGCCTACTATGCAATGCCTGATCTCATATTGCAGGCGCTTAGGCTTTTGCCGATGCAGCCGATACAGATGTGGAGCGAGCTGAAGCGCGTTGCTTCTCTTGGCGACGCCGAGGATTATGTCCACGTCAGCCTAAAGACCAGAGGGGCTGTATCCGCCGACATAGAATTCAACGGCGGCGTTCTTGAACCCGAGAGGGGGCCGTCGTTCGAGATTCGCGGCGACAGAGGCGTTTTCAAGGTGCGCCCCGGCGCGACGGAGGGTACTCTCACCGTCATAGACCCGGCTTTCTCCTTCCCGCGCCGGCGCTCTTCGGTTCGCACCCCGGAGATAAAGGATCTCCACGAGTCGTTCAACGTGGTCGACATTCCGTTTCAGTTGCCGAAAGGCACTATGCACGGAATCTCAGCGTTCTGGAAGCATGTATACGATACCGTTCGCACGGCGGCGCCTTTCCCTATCGCGCTGGAAGATTCCATCGAGGCGGTGAAGTTCTCCCATCTGATGAAGAAGACGAGTCCGTTTGGCAAGTGACGTGCACGGAGGCGACCATGACGCAAAGTCTCGAGGATTATCTTGAAACAATATACCGGCTCATAACCGAAAACCGCGTCGCGCAGGTGCGCGACATAGCGAAGTCGCTCGGGGTTACGATGCCGAGCGTCGTAAAGGCGATACGCGAATTGATGAAGCTTGGCCTTGTGACGCACGAGCCCTACGGCGGCGTCGATCTCACCGCCAAGGGAAAGCGCGTCGCCAAGTCGGTCCTTTCGCGCCACAGACTGCTCACGTCGTTTCTCATGAAACTTGGCGTCGGCCAGCGCATGGCCGACAGGGATGCGTGCCTTATGGAGCACATCCTTTCGGCGGAGACGATGGACAAGATCAGGATTTTTACGGAAAAGCACTGAAAACCCCAAGGCCAGAAAATGAAAAGTCAGATCAATACACTCAGGAAGCTGCAGGAACTTGTTCTCACCAGAGACGAACATCATCAGACTGGCGACGGAAGCCAGCTTGACAACTTGAGCGACAAGATCGCCGAGCTTCAGTCGCAGCTGAATCCGCAAGTGAGGGGCGTGTACGACCGCCTCTACAAGAAGGGACATGTCGTGATGGCGGCGATGTCCAACGGCTGCTGCGCGGCATGCGGCATGCAGGTTCCGATCGCCCAGGGCCAGCAGGTGAAGCTCGGCCAGCATCTCGTCACGTGCTCAAGCTGCGGGCGCATCCTTTTCGCCGATGGCGACGATGCCGCGCGCAATGTCGCCGAGAAGGGCGACAGAGACGAGCAGAAAACCGGAATCGCCCGCTTCAGCGACGAGAATCTCATGATTGTCGATCTTGGCGACTGTTCGCGCGAAGAAGCGATCGCAAAGTTGGCCAATGCGATGGAGCAGGGTCGCTTCATATCGAACGCCGACAGCCTTGTGACAGCCGCGATGGATCGCGAGGCCGTGCTTTCCACCGCAATGGGCGAGGGGCTGGCGTTTCCCCACGTTCGCGGAGTCGAAGGCGGCTCGCTTACGCTTGCCATGGGAGTCTCGCGCAAAGGCATCGACTGGGCCGGAACAAAGGTCAACATAGTGTTCCTCTCCGCCATACCCGTAGCCGTGTCGGCGTTCTATTTGCGGATGATGTCCGCCCTTTCACAGGCCTTCAACAAGCCTGCGAACCGCGAGGCGGCGTTTGCCGCGCAGGATCAGGCCGCGCTTTGGAAGGTGATAGTAAAGGCGACGCGGGCGACTCTCAAGTAGGCCTTGCATGAAGAAGACCGTTCTTTTTGCTGCAGTCGCCGCGCTGTCCGTCGCAGCGTTAGCGGGCTACCGGGCCTCTCCGTATGTGGGGGCTCTTTCGGCCGACGCGAAAACCGGGCGCATACTCTTCGAGGAGAACGCCGACGCGCCGGCGTATCCCGCGAGCGTGACCAAGCTTATGACGCTTCTTCTCGTGTTGGAGGATGTCGAGGCCGGCAAATACTCGCTTTCGGACAGCGTCGTCGCCACGGAAGACGCGACCCGCCTCAGCGAACCGAGCTGGGTGGATTTGCGTCCGGGCGAAAAGATTTCGGTCGACGATCTTCTTACCGCATTGATGGTCAAGAGCGCGAACGACGCCGCAGTCGCGCTCGGGATCAACTCCGCCGGGTCCTTCGACGCTTTCGTCGCCAGGATGAACTCGCGCGCAGCCGAGCTCGGCATGACGCGCACGAAGTACTATAACCCGAACGGGCTGCCGCCTGTCTCCCACGCGAACGGGAGAACTCGCAAATATCCCTGGAAGTCGTTCAACGTCACAAGCTGCCGCGACCAGCTCAAGCTCGCCCTGGAGCTGGTCAAAAGACCGCAGGTGTTCAAGTACACCTCGCTCAAGATCGGCGCCGTGACCGACGGTCGCGGGCAGAAGCTTTCGTTCGTAAACCACAACAATGTCATGGTGAAGAACAAGCAGAAGGTAATCAACCCCGACGGCTCCGAAGCCGTCGACGGTCTCAAGACCGGCTACATCGACGCTGGAGGAAGTTCGATTGTTCTTACGGGCAAGCGCGGCGCGGCGCGCGCGGTTGTCGTGGTTCTCGGATCCAACACCGCAAAAGAGCGCGACACTTCCGCCGCGCATCTTCTGACGGACGCGCTTTCGGCGCTAAGCTGGTAGCAAACTTTTCACGCCAAACTGCAAAGGCAAGGCACATGCTTCTCAAAATTGAAGATTTGGATGTATCGTTCCGCAACGACGAGGGTGAGGTCACAAAGGCCGCAATGGACGTGAACCTCGAGCTCGAACGCGGCGAAGTTCTCGGTATCGTGGGGGAATCCGGTTCGGGCAAGAGTTCCGTATCGATGAGTGTGGCCCGGCTGCTGCCGAGCCCCCCGGCGTTCTATCCCAAAGGGCGAATCCTGCTGGACGGGGTGGATACGCTTACGATGCCGCTCGCCGACTTGCGCGCACTGCGCGGCAAGCGCATAGGCGTGGTGTTCCAGGACCCTATGGGCTCGCTTTCGCCGCTTCACAGAATAGGCGACCAGCTGGTCGAAACGATACTTCTGCACGAGCAGATGTCCAAGCCGGCCGCTCGCGCGCATGCGCTTGAATGGCTCGGCAAAGTGGGCATACCCGATCCAGAGCAGCGGGCGCTTGCGTATCCGCACGAACTTTCCGGCGGCATGCAGCAGCGCGTGATGATAGCGATGGGTTTGATGCTCGGTCCCGATCTCGTCATAGCCGACGAGCCCACGACGGCTCTCGACGTGACGATACAGGCGCAGGTGTTGCGTCTCATGAAGCGCCTGCATCAGGCGAATTCCGGCGTGCTGCTCATAACCCACGACCTGGGCGTGGTTTCGCAGATGGCCACGAAGCTCGCTGTGATGAAAAACGGGCGCGTCGTCGAAACATCCGGCAACCCTGCGGAATTCTTCAGCAATCCGAAGCATCCCTATTCCAGGGAACTGGTCGGCGAAGCCCGCAAGATGGAGCTTGAAACATGAAAAAGCGCATCGGCATAATCGGCGCCGGAAGGTTCGGCATGTCGCTTGCGGAGTCGATGATGAATGCCGGAATGGAGGTCGTCCTGGTCGATCGCAACCGGCCCGCAATGCAGTCGGCCAGCGAGTTCGCCACGGCGATTCAGGGCGATGCCACGCAGCCTCATGTGCTTGAGGAGGCCGGCTTCGGCGAATGCGACGTTGTTGTTGTGGCGATAGGGTCCAACATAGAAGCGTCCATGATGGCCACGGCGAACAGCAAGGAACTGGGCGTAGAGACCGTTATCGCCAAGGCGTCGAGCGAACTTCACGGAAAGATACTCAGGCGCATTGGCGCGGATTCCGTCGTATACCCCGATCGCGACAGCGCCCACAGGCTCGCCAGGGCGATAGCCAACCACGACGTGGTCGATTTCCTGGAAGTCTCCGAGGGGTATTCCATCGCCGAGATAGACGTTCCGGAGAATGTTCGCGGCAAAACCCTCGCCGAGTCCAGCTTCCGCACGGCCACCGGTCTTACCGTTCTTTGCATCCGCCGTCCCGCCGAAGATTCCAAAGAGCCTCGCACCGTCATAATACCGCAGGCGACCGATGTTCTTCGCGAGGACGACAGGTTGATCGTGTTCGGCGAGACGAAGCGGCTTGACGAATTGTCCTGACGATGAGTCGCTTTCTCATACAGGGCAGGCGGGCGGTATCGGGCTCGTACGAGGTCGCGGGGAACAAGAACGCCGTCCTCCCGATGATAGCGGCGTCGCTTCTGACGAGCGAGCCTGTCACGCTTTCGAACGTGCCCGACATTCTCGATGTCGAAACGATGCTTTCGGTGGCGAAGGGCTTTGGAACGCGTATTTCGCGCGACCGCGCGGCGAAGACCGTCACCCTCGTGACGCCGCGGCTGAAGTCCGTCAAAATCCTGCCCGAGACCGCCGCCAAGATAAGGACGAGTTTTCTTTTCGCCGGACCGCTCCTCGCCCGCGCGGGCCGCGCTTCCCTGCCGCCTCCGGGCGGGGACGCCATAGGCCACCGTCGCCTCGACACGCACTTCGCGGGCTTTCGCGCACTCGGCGCAAAGGCGGTCGCCAGCAAGAAGACATTGCGTTTCAGCGGTTCTCTGAAAGGAGCGCGCATACTTCTCGACGAGGCGAGCGTGACGGCCACAGAGAACATATTGATGGCCAGCGTTTTGGCCCCCGGCCGTACGGAGATATACAACGCGGCGTGCGAGCCTCACATATGCGACCTCGCCGGCATGCTCAATGCGATGGGCGCGAAGATAACCGGTGTCGGCACGAACCGGATAGCCGTCGAGGGCGTAGAGGTTCTGAAGGGATGCGAGGCACGCGTCGGATGCGACTACATCGAGGCGGGCAGTTACATAGCGGCCGCGGCCGTAACAGGCGGAGAGCTGGTCTTGAAGGGGATCGATCCCGAACCGTTCGAAGTCCTCGCGGGCGCGTTTTCGCGCTTTGGCGTTACTTGGAGCATCGATCCGGACGAGCGCACGCTCAGGTATTCGCCCCGGCGCAAGCTCAAGATGAAGTACGATCTGGGCGATGCAATACCGTCTTTGTCGGACGGCACATGGCCTGCGTTTCCGTCGGATCTGATGTCGATATTGATCGTGCTGGCCACGCAGGCGCGCGGCACATGCCTGTTCTTCGAGAAGATGTTCGAGAGCCGCCTGTATTTCGTCGACCATCTGCGGCAGATGGGTGCGAGAATAGTCCAGTGCGACCCTCACCGCGTAGTGGTGACCGGCCCTGCCCAGCTTTCCGGCTGCACCGTAACATCGCCGGACATTCGCGCGGGCATAGCGCTGGTGATAGCTGCGCTGGCGGCGAAGGGCGAAAGCGTGATACAGAACGCCGAAACCGTAGACCGCGGATATGTCGATGTGGAGCATTCATTGTCTGCGCTTGGCGCCAATATCACCAGATGCTGAAACCTGCCGGGCTTCTCGCAGCCGTGCCATGCGCACGGATGCGGGAGATTTGGTATAATATCCACTCTTTTAAGGCAAAGCATGGAGACAGGAATGTTCAAGCCGGTATCAAACAAGGTCGCCTTCCCCAAAATGGAGGAGGCGGTTCTCGAATTCTGGAAGAAAGACGACACTTTTGCAAAGTCGCTGAAGCGCAACGAGGGCAAGGAGCGCTACAAGTTTTACGACGGGCCTCCTTTCGCAACGGGTCTGCCGCATTATGGACACCTTCTCGCGGGCACCATCAAGGATATCGTGCCGCGCTACCAGACCATGCGCGGCAAGTACGTCGAGCGTCGCTTCGGCTGGGATACCCACGGTTTGCCGATCGAGGCGCTCGCGCAGGACGCGCTCGGCGTTTCGGGCGCGCCCGAAATCAAGTCTCTCGGCGTCGAGAAGTTCAACGAGCAGTGCCGCTCGATGGTTCTCAAGTATGTGAACGAGTGGCGCAAGACCGTCACACGCATGGGCCGCTGGGTCGATTTCGACCACGACTACAAGACGATGGACTTCGGCTTCATGGAGAGCGTGTGGTGGGTCTTCAAGCAGCTCTGGGAGCAGGGGCGCGTCTACAAGTCGCACAGAATCATGCCATACAGCTGGAAGCTTTCGACTCCGCTTTCCAACTTCGAGGCCGGTTCCAACTACAAGGACGTTCAAGACCCGACCGTGACAGTGAGGACGAAGGCGCTTTCGGCCGAGACACCCGCGCTCAAGGATCTTCTCGCAAAGGAGCCGACGGTATACCTGCTCGTGTGGACGACGACTCCGTGGACTTTGCCCGAGAACCTCATGATGTGCGTCGGCGCGTCCATAGACTATGTCGCCGTTCGCGACCTCACCGACGACGCGCGCCCTGTGTATGTGATGGCCAAGGCACGGCTTTCGGCGATATTCAAGAAGCCCGAGCAGTACGAGACCGTCGCCGAATTCAAGGGCGTGGACATGAAGGGCATGGAGTACGAGCCGATATTCCCGTACTTTGCCGACAAGAGAACCGAGGGCGCGTTCCGCGTGCTGAACGACGACTATGTTACGACCGACGACGGCGTCGGCATAGTTCACATCGCGCCGGCGTACGGCGAGGACGACTTCCGCGTGTGCCGCGAGGCGGGAATGACGGCGTTTGTCGATCCGCTCGACGACGCATGCGCGTTCACCGGCGAGATTCCCGAATTCAAGGGCCGCTTCTGCAAGGACTGCGACAAAGACATAATCAAGATGCTCAAGGCGGGCGGCAAACTCGTGCACCAGGCTACGATAACCCACTCGTATCCGTTCTGCGACAGAACCGACACCCCTCTCATCTACCGCGCCATCGACGCATGGTACGTGCGCGTCGAAGACCTGCACGAACGCCTTGCGAAGAGCAACTCCGCCGTGCACTGGACGCCCGACTACGTCGGCGAGAAGCGTTTCGGCAACTGGCTCGGCGAAGCGCGCGACTGGAACATTTCGCGCAACCGCTTCTGGGGCAGCTGCATACCGGTGTGGGTCAACGAGGCCGATCCGTCCGACATGATCTGCGTCGGGTCCGCGAAGGAGCTCGAAGAGCTTTCCGGCGAGAAGGTGACCGACCTCCACAAGCATTTCATCGACAGGATTCTCATAAGGAAGGACGGCAAAACCTATCGCCGCACCCCCGAGGTTCTCGACTGCTGGTTCGAGTCGGGCTCGATGCCTTATGCGCAGCAGCACTACATGGGAGACGCCCCGGTTTCCGATTTCTTCCCGGCCGACTTCATCGCCGAAGGCCTCGACCAGACGCGCGGATGGTTCTACACTCTCATGGTGCTTGGAACCTGCCTCTTCGGCAAGAGCCCATACAAGAACGTCATCGTCAACGGGCTCGTGCTCGCCGAAGACGGCAAGAAGATGTCGAAGCGCCTCAAGAACTATCCCGATCCGACCAAGATGCTCGATACGTACGGCGCGGACGCGATACGCCTTTACATGATCTATTCGCCGGTCGTCAGGGCCGAGAACCTCAAGTTCTCCGAGAACGGCGTAAAGCAGCTCATGCGCGACCTCCTGATACCCTGGTGGAACGCATACTCGTTCTTCGTTACATACGCCAACGTCGACGGCTTCGCGGATGCCGAGGTGGTCTATCCCGAGTCCGGCAACGTGCTCGACAAGTGGATCGTCTCTTCGATGGAGACGCTTATCGCCGACGTTACCGCCGCGATGGACGCGTACGACCTGCAGCGTTCCGTGAGGCCTTTCGTGAAGTTCGTCGAAGACCTCACCAACTGGTACATACGCCGTTCGCGTCGCCGCTTCTGGAAATCGACGAACGACGGCGACAAGCTGTGCGCCTACCGTACTCTGCGCTACGTTCTCGTTCAGCTCGCGAAGGTGGCCGCGCCGTTCACGCCGTTCATCGCGGAGGAGATATACCGCAACCTCAAGGGCGCGGGCGATCCTGAATCCGTGCATCTCTGCGATTTCCCGGCCGCGAACGCGGCGGCTCGCGACCTCGCGCTCGAATCCCGCATGGCGGCCGTGCAGACCGTCGTGGAACTCGGCCGCCGCCTCCGCGCCGACAACGATCTGAAGGTTCGCCAGCCGCTCGCCAAGATCAGAATCGCAGGCGCGGACGTGAAGGGACTCGAGGATCTCATCGTGGACGAACTCAACGTGAAGAGCGTCGAGCACATCGCCGACGAGACGGCGCTTTGCGACGTAAGCTACAAGGCGAACTTCAAGACGCTCGGAAAGAAGTGCGGTCCCAAGATGAAGGCCGTCGCCGCCGCAATCGCCGCGATGAAGAGCTTCGATGGCTCGGCGACGGTCGAAGGCGTGGAACTGACGGCCGAGGATGTGGTCGTTACCCGCACTCCGAAGGCCGGCCTCGTGGTCGCCTCTGAAGGCGCGGCGGTCGTGGGGCTTGAGACGTCCCTCACGCCGGAGCTGGTGGCCGAAGGCCTGGCGCGCGAGTTCGTGAGCCATGTGCAGTCCATGCGCAAGGATGCCGACTTCGAGGTGACGCAGCGCATCGAGGTCGTGGTCGACGCGGACGCAGAGGTGAGATCGGCGATCGAAGCCCATGCGGATTACGTCAAGACCGAGATTCTGGCGCTCAAGCTCGTTTTCGGGCCGTCCGAGGGCGAGGCGGTCGATCTGAACGGCCGCGCCGCGAGGATAACCGTCAAGCCGGTGGCGCAGACAGGCGTTTGAAATTCGCCGCGGAAAAGTGGTATAATACACGGCGATGGCGAAGATAAAACTGACCAAGACCGAGCTAAAGGCCCAGACGGACGCGCTGAAGAGGTTTCAGCGCTTCCTGCCCATGCTTCAGCTCAAGAAGCAGCAGCTTCAGAGCGAGATAGCCGGCATTTCCGCCAAAGCGGAAGAAGTCGCTGCGAAGGAGCGCGCGGCGCGCGCGGCGCTTGACGGGTGGGTAGGTCTTTTCGCCACCGATGCGGATTTGCTTTCGGGGCTTGTCGGCGTGAAATCGGTAAACACCGGGTCGGCGAACATCGCCGGCGTGGCGATACCGACGTTCGAGTCCATCGAGACCGAGGTGAAGGATGTCGATTTGTGGGCGACGCCCGCCTGGGTGGACGACGCCGTGAAGGCGACGACCGAGATACTTTCGCTGCAGTGCGAGCGAGCCGTGTTTGAAGAGCAGCGCCGCCTCGTGACGATAGAGCTGCAGACGACTTCGCAGCGCGTGAATCTTTTCGAGAAGGTAAAGATACCCCAGTGCAAAGAGGCGATACGCGTAATCAAGATCGCCTTGGGCGACGAGCAGACGGCCGCCGTGACGCGCGGTAAAATAGCCAAGGGCCGCACGCCCGAGGTGAAAGAGGAGGAGACCGCCGCATGATAGTGAAGATGCGACATCTCGATCTCGTCTGCGTGGCGTCCGAGAAAGAGGCGACTCTCGACAGGCTTCGCGGGCTGGGGGCGGTCCACCTTGATTTGAGAAGCGCATCCGGCGCAGCGGTCGCCGCCGCCAAGGGCGAGGCCGCAGACGCCGAGAGAGCTGTCAGGCTGATACTCAAGGCGCGCGAGGGCGTGAGCAAAAACGAAGGGCTGGAGGTGCGCCCCCATCCCGTGGAGGAGGTTCTCGCCCTCGACGCCGACCGCGAACAGCTCAAGGGCGAGGTCGAAGAGTTGAAGCGCCTCATCGCGCAGTACGAGCCTTACGGCGACTTCGATCCGGCGCTGGCGAAGAAGATAATGGACGCGGGGGTCGATCTTTCCTCTGTCGCCGAACTCCCGGAGAAGCTACCGGAGATGAGGCTTTCCGAGATGCGCGCCAGGCTCGCGAAGCGCGAAACCCGGATCGCCGCCGCGACGGCGCGCCTCGCTGGGTGCGACGAGCAGGCGATACTGAGGCATTATCCGGCGCTTGCCGACAAGATTGCGTTCGAATGCGCGAAGGAGCTGATGGCCGAAAGCGGCGCCGTGGCGTATGTTTCGGGTTGGGTGCCGGAGAGCGGGTGCGCCGCCGTGCTGGCCGCGGCCCGCGAAAGCGGCTGGGGCCTGCTTCTGCGCGAACCGGCCGACGGCGAGACGCCGCCCACTCTCATAGAGCCGCCGAAACTGTTCAAGCCGGTGAAGGCTCTTTTCGACGGCCTTGGAATCGCGCCCGCCTATACGGAGTCGGATGTGTCGGTGCCGTTCATGTGCTATTTCTCGCTGTTCTTCGCGATGCTCGTAGGCGACGGGGCGTACGGCGCGATTTTCCTCGCGACCACTCTCCTCTTGAGGCGCAAGCTGCCGCGCAGCTGGTTCGTGATGCTTGCGGTGTTCTCGTCCGCCACGGTGCTGTGGGGCGCGCTTTCCAATACATGGTTCGGCGCGCAGATTCCGTTCTGCGCGAACTGGCCCACGGTGAAGTGGCTTGCGGACCCGAGTTACGGCAACATGATGCTTCTGTGCTTCACGATAGGAGTTTCGCATCTGATGCTGGCCCGCCTGTGGAACGCGGTCTGCCGCCTGCCCGACTCCACCGCAGTTGCGGAATTCGGCTGGGCGGGGGTTCTTCTCTTCATGTATTTCGTGACGAACTCCATCGTAGGCATATTCCCGTCGATTCCTGCGTGGGCGTTTTGGATGTTCGGCGCGTCTCTGGTGGCGGTGTTCGGCTTTTCCGTAAAGCCGTCCGAGCTGAAGACGCGCGGGGCGGAGCTCGGCATGCTGCCGCTGAACATCATGAGCGCGCTGGGCGACATCATAAGCTACGTTCGCCTGTTTGCGGTTGGCTTGGCCTCCGTCAAAGTTGCGGAAAACTTCAACTCGATGGCCACGGGCCTCGTTTCCCCGGGGAACGCCTGGTGGCTGAACGCGATCATGTCCGTCGCAATGGTGGCGATACTTGTCGTCGGCCACGGCCTGAACCTCGCGATGGCCGGCCTTTCGATACTTGTCCACGCCGTTCGCCTCAACACGCTCGAGTTTTCCAACCACAAGGGCGTGTCGTGGTCTGGCTACGGGTTTAGTCCATTCAGGAAAAACAACTAAAGGAGAAACAAGATGAGTGATGCAGCAATGATAGTCGCGGGCGCAATCGCCTGCCTGGGTCTCGCGGGTGCGGGAAGTGCGTTTGGTACCGGCTTCGCGGCCGCCGCGGCCGTAGGCGCGTGGAAGAAGTGCTACGCCGCCAACAAGCCGGCGCCGTTCCTTCTCCTGTCGTTTGTGGGCGCGCCGATAACGCAGACCCTGTACGGAATGATTCTCATGTTCATCATGCTCGGCAAGGTCGACGTGCCGAACGCAGGAGTGCCCGTTCTCGTTTCGGGCATCTTCGCCGGCCTCGCGATCGGCCTCTCGGCGCTCTTCCAGGGACGCGCCGGCGCCGCCGCGTGCGACGCGCAGGCCGAGACCAACCAGGGCTTCACCAACTACCTCGCCGCGCTCGGCATCGTCGAGACGGTCGCGATTTTTGCGATGGTTTTCGCTCTGATCGCCCTCGGCAAGATCGGATAAATGCGCCTGACGCCACGCAAGGCATGGTTCCTCGCCTTTACTGCGGTTTTCGCGGTTCTGGCGGGGTTCGTTTTTTGGGGAACGTGGAGCCTTTCCGCGTGTCCGGTCATGCCGGATGCGCGGATGACGTTCCCGGCGAAGGGGTATGTGGCCGACGTACTGCGTACATGGATCGGCAACGGCAAGTTCGTGCCGTGGGATGTCACGGCTTTCATCGGCTCGCCGTATCTTTGGCAAGAGCTCCAATACGCGCTTGCCGCGTATTTCGCCGCGCTGGGGCTCGCATACTATCTGCGCGGACGCGGCCTGTCGCGGCTTTCCGGCTACGGCGCGGGACTGCTCCTCGGTTTTTGCGGATATTGGCTTTCTCTCTTCTCGGCGGGGCACGCCGGTTGGTTCAGGTGGATGACCTTCGGCGTATTCGCATTCGGCCTGGCCGACAGGGCCGTGCGCAAGAACAAGCTCAAGAATTGGGTGCTGCTCGGCGCGTGTGTAGCGTGGGCGAGCTTCTACCAGCCGGACCTCTGGCTCCTCTTCACGGTATTCACCGCCGCCTACTTCATCTGGTGCTGCGTGCGCGAACGCAAGTTGCCGTGCTGGAAGGGCGTGGCGGTTGCGGCGGTGGTTTTCGCGGCCATTGGCGCGCCGAGTTTCGTAGGCGCATACGGCGACAAGGCGGGACGCGACAGGCAGATAGAGGAATCGAAGGGGACGGCCCTGACCGGCGGAGAGAAGGCCGATGACCGCGAGGCGCGCTGGATATTCGTGACCAACTGGTCGCTTCCGCCGCTTGAGACATTCGAGTTTTTCATACCGCGCCTCAATGGTGACACCAGCTGTCCGTCGGTTCTCGGCCTCGGCCAGAGCCAGCGCACCGGGGTGCGTCCGTACTCGGGCGCGCTCGGGCGTCCGATCGACGCCAAGAAAGGCAACTATCGCCAGCATTCGCTTTATGTAGGCTGGGTGACATGCCTGCTTGCCGTCGCAGGCGTATTCTTCGCCCTTCGCGGAAGGCGCTCGAAAGACGGCGCGCCGGCATTCGGTTCGCGCCGGGCGGAAGTGGTGTTCTTCGCCTGCGCGGCGCTTGTGTTCTGGCTGCTGTCGATGGGGCGCTATTGCGAGCCGGTCTACAGGCTGGTGTTCATGCTCCCTATCGGCGATTCGATTCGCGCCCCGGTAAAGTGGCACCATCTTACCGAACTTTGCATTTGCGTCCTCGCCGGGTTTGGACTGGAGAGTGTCCGCGCCGCGCTTGAGGCGACCGGGCGAATGTCGTCCCGCAAAGCGTGCGCCGTGATGTGCGCGGTCGTTCTTTTCGGGGCGTTCGACCTTGCCCGCGTGGACCGCCTTTACTGCGCCGCAATAGATCTGTCGATAGTGCAGGCGAGGAATCCTGCCGCCGAAGAGATAGCGAACCGCGGCGGCGGCAAGGTCGCCGATCTCATGGAGGGCGGAAACGGACTTGTCGCCTGGAGCTTCTCCGCGCGCCGCATAAAGATGACGCCGAACCTCGGCGATCCCGACATAAGGTTCATCTGGGCGGGCGGCGAGCAGCTCAAGAACAAAGGCATTGCGACATGGATAAAGGCCAAGAACGCCAAGCCGGTGGGCGCCTACGTCGTGACGCCGAAGGGCGTGCGCGCGGCCAGCGGCAGTACGGCGAACGCGATTCTCCTCGAAGTGCCCGGCGCACCGGCCGTGCCGCCGAAAGCGCCCGACGCGCCGCCGGTGACATTCGTGACGTGGCTCGGCGTCCTGTCGCTTTTGGGGACCATAGGTGCGTCGGCATATGGAGCGGTGAAGTCGTGAACAGGTTTGTAGAAGCGGTCGCGGGGGTTCTCGAGGTTGCGCCGGAGGCGCTGTCGCCCGACACGCCTTTCCGCGAAACCGAGGGTTGGTGTTCGCTCAAGGCCTTCGGTCTCCTGATAATGCTCGAGAACGACTGGCGCGCGCCCACGGGGATAGACAGGTTTATGGAGCTGAGGACGGTGCGCGATCTGTGGCGCGAGGCGTTCGTTTCGTTCGCCGCCGATTTGCTCAAAGTGCCGCGCGAGAACATCTCCGGCGGGACGGCTTTCGGTTCGATTCCCGAATGGGACAGCGTAAACCATCTGCGCCTCGTGATGGAGGCCGAGCAGCGTTTTGGCGTGCACTATCCGCTGGAGCGCATCCCCGAGCTCAAGACAATCGACGACTTTTTGTCTCCCGGCTAAGTCAAACGGGACTGTCCCTGCGGGCATGCCCACGCCCACGAGCATCACTGGTAGAGCGGGCGTCTCGCCCGCTCCCCCAGTGCCCACTTAAGGCTTAGCCGGCCTTTACCGTCACCTTCGCAGGCTTCGAGATGTAGGCGCGGCCGTCGGCGGCGACGCGCTTGACCGTCACCGCCCACTCGCCAGCAG
>CACYQU010000002.1 GCA_902776615.1 uncultured bacterium | reverse complement strand
GTTGACCGTCCAGTGGGCGTAGAACGTCACAGAAGATGTCACTTTTGTCGACGCATTCACCTGCACACCGCCATTTGCAGCCGTCCACCAGCCAGCAAACGTGTAACCAGTACGCACGGGCGTTGGCAGGTCGCCAACCGTCGCGTTTTTCGCCACGGTACGGCTTGTGGGCGAAACGCTGCCGCCGTTCGCGTTGAATGTCACCTTGTAGGAGCCGTCGCCCGGATCTACGTCGCCGTTGGGCGTGAAGCAAGCGTAGATCACGCACTCAACATCAGCCGCAACCGCCCTGACATTCCTTGTTGCATCCGTCACGCCGTCGGACCACTTGACGAAATCGTAGCCTCTGGACGCTTCAGCCGTCAGCGTCACGACCGCGCCATCAATGTAGCGGCCAGTTCCAGTGACGGTTCCCGCGCCAACGATGGACGGCAACGCCGTGATCTTGTTCTTAGGCTTCCAGTATGCGGATATGAAAATCTGCTCCTCGTCCGCCATCGCGCCGCACATCTCGTCCGTCACCTTGAACGTAAGCGTCGGCGAAGTCGTCTGCGCGGCCGTCAACGTCAGGTTTCCGAAGCGCACCTCCCAACGGTCGAACACCTCGCCGGAGCCAGACACCGCCTTGAGCGTCACCGTCTCCCCGCTCTTATAGACGCCGCTGCCCTTGACGTACCCCTGAATGTAATCTCTTCCCCAGGAATCCGCGCCGTAATTCATAACCTCGCGCTTGATGTATCCGACCTCCACGGCAACGCTCTTTCCGCTTTCGGGGAAGAAGTACATCCTGTTGAACTCGAAGTCTTCCTCATCATCGTTCTTGCACGTGAACGTCAACGTGGTCTGGCCGGACACCTTGATCCGCCTGATATGCGAGGCGTTTGACGTCTTCCAGAAGTTCATGGGATCCTGCATATCCTGAATCGTGGGCTTTACCGTCACAATATCAGACACGATGCCCTCCCCCTTCACGGCGAACGCCTCCTTCACAGCAGGCGCATCGTCATCATCCTCACTTGACACCACAAGCGTCCCCGCCGATGGAACCGCAACCTTGAACGACGACGCATTCGCATTTCCGGATTGCATCAATTTCCAGTTGTCGATGCGGAACGTCTGCGTGCGGGGGCGATTTACGTTGGTGAATCCATCGGCCCAGAAAGCCACCCCATCATCCCACGGAAGGAATACATCGTAGCCGGAAATGGTCCCGCCGCGGATGAAGTCAGCCGGAGCAAAATTCTGTTCGATCTGCCATCTGTCGCCGGGCGTGACGATCACAGGAGCCGAGATTTCACTCGTGCCGGAAAGTCCAACGCGAAACGCCCATACGCCGCTCCAGACATTCTCTACCTCCTTTGCACGGACAACTATCCAGCGGCGGTTTGGAACGACCTTATTCTCCGGCCATATCGACTTCGGCCATTCCCATTCCGCCTTTGCCCCTTCATAGTACCACGAAGAGTCACCATCAGACACCCATTTCGAAGGGGCCACGCCCTTCGGGGTGAACGTGTCAAGCATCTTCTGGTCCGACCATACCTGCGGTTCGTCGAGATAGCCGGACGGCACGTCACCAATGATGACGGGCACGATCGTACCGGTGCCGGTCACAGGAATCAACGCATATTCGTCGCCGTAAAGCCCCACGCCATTGTCCCAGATTTCGTATTCCATCCATTTGGAATCGCCGTACTGCTCCCCTGCATAGACACGATCAAACTTGAGGTTGGACGCCACCGCGTACTTCTCGTCAATCTTGTCCTCAACCGCATACGTCTTAGCGCCGCACCATTCCTCTCCCCAGATCCATCCTTCCGCGCCATTCTGGTAGTACACGGCGTCCCAGCATGTCTTCATGTACGTGACCTCAACATCTTGGGTCTCCTCGTTCCATCGTTCTATTTCGGCGGCGAACGCCTTGTCCGTGGCGTTGGGACGCGCACCTGCGAACACGATGCGCGCATTACCGTCGCCTATGTAGGCTGTGCCATAGCATAGTATCCGGTATTGCTATGCGTCACGAAGATGTAGATACGCCCAAGTGCATAATCGGCGATGTCGGTGACGGTCGCCGGAACCACCACCTCGACAAGGTTGAAGAAGTTATATTCACCTTCATACTCCTTCACGCCCCAAAGCTTCGTCCCCGATGCGCTCAAGATGAATTCCGGGAACGTCTTGCTTGTGAAGAATGGCGTACCGTTGAATACATGTCCAACGTGGCAAGAGACAAGGCTTTCCGGCAGCGACACGTCCTTCAAGGAGCTCCAACCATAACGATACCGTACGTCATCAATCCAACATCCTGCAGTGAATGAGTTGTCATATATGTTCGTAACGCCTTCAGGAATGATGATTCCTGTCACGCCGGCACAAAAATCATCGCTGGAGGTCTGTTTCCAATATCCACCCGGTCGCCACTCGTCCGTCACCCACTCGTATTGGCACATACTACCTAGGTTCCTGACAGGCTTGCCGCCAAGTTCAGCAGGGAATGACAGCGTCCCTGTCGGCGTCTCCGCGATGCCGAGGATGAATGACTCCTCGCCATTCTGTTCGTATATCCACGTGTAGCCGCCGACCGTTTCCGTCTCGGCCCATGCGACAAACGCCGCGGCAACCGCCACAAGCAATATCATCAGTTTCTTTGTCATTTCGTTGTTCCTTTCAAATCGTTTTCTTTGCGGCTCGGCGGGACGCCTCGCCCCACCCGGTTTGCCGGGGGGCCACCCTATCAGGACGCCTTGACCTACCATTCTTGCACGGGAAATCCAACGCCCGGCATTGCGGCGGCACCCGCCGCCTTTCAACCGAACGAGTGAATTATAGCAAAACGCCCTTGCAAGGCGCAAGGGCGGGGATGCGTCCACGTTCAGCCGCCGATCGTTTGCGTCGCGGCCCATGCGCCAAACGCTGCGGCAAGCGCCACAGCCATCATCATCAGTTTCTTTGTCATTTCATCGTTCCTTTCCTTACGGCGCGATGGAGTCATCGCGCCCTACCGTTCCGCCTCACTTCACGACCTCCCAATGGCCGGTCTGCTTATTACCCTCACGACGGATAATCTTCAATATGATTAATGTGGCAATCGCTCGACCGATTGTGTCCTTTGAGAAATCTAGTTGCGTAGCCAATCCCCCCCTCACCCCTGTGCGCTAGACCAGCCACGAGTTCGGCGGGACCGGGAAAACTGGCGACAGACTACGGTTGATCCTTGACCTGGAGTGCATCAATAGATGAACAGCATCGAACGGTATTTGGGAAGCGGCCATTTGCCGTCGTCCACGAGGCCTTCGAGCTTATCGACCGTTTTGCGCAGGTCTTCCATCTCGCGCAGAATCGCCGCGCTCTCGCCCTTCGCCACGGCCTTTTCGATCCGCTCGCACTTTACGTGCAGGTCGTCGAGACCCGCGCCAAGCTTGAGCGAAAGCGCCTTCAAACCCGCTATGCCAACCTTGAGGCCGTCGCGCGAGGCGCGCCCGATGGCAGTTGCAAGGCGGCTGAACTCGTCCGCCACCACAGGCCGTATCATCGAACGCGCTATTTCGAGAGCCACCTTGCCCTCGATCAGAACGCGGCTCTTGTAGTCCGCAGCGGCGATTTCGTGACGGCTTTCCATCTCGCCTTCGGACAACACACCATATTTGGCGAACAAGGCGCGGTTCACCGGGTCTTCAAGCGGCGCAATGGCTTCAAGCGTGTTGCGCAGGTTCGGCAGACCCCTTTTCGCGGCCTCTTTCGGCCAGGCGCTGCCGTATCCGTCGCCGGAAAACAGCACGCGCCCGTGCTTGCGTATGAGCCTCTGCAGAAGCTTCTGCAACTCTTCGTTGAAGCGCGACGAATCGTCGCCGACGAGTGCATCCAGCTTGTCGCATATCGCATCAATGGACTCGGCGACGATAGTGTTCAGCACCATCTGGCTGGCGGCGCAGTTCTGCGACGAACCAGGCGCGCGGAACTCGAACTTGTTGCCGGTGAATGCGAAAGGCGAAGTGCGGTTGCGGTCGGTCGTGTCGCGCGGAATCGGCGGCAACGCGTCCACGCCGATCTTCATCGCCGTGCGGCCCGCCTTCTTTCCGGCGCGGCCGGTTTCGATCTCCTTCATCACGGCCGAAAGCTCGTCGCCGAGGAATATCGATATTATCGCCGGCGGCGCCTCGTTCGCGCCAAGGCGGTGGTCGTTGCCTGCACCGGCGGTTGCCATGCGGAGCATGTCGGCGTGAAGATCGACCGCCCTGATGATCGCCGAGAGTATCGTAAGGAATATCGCGTTGTCGCGCGGGTTGTCGCCGGGCGAGAGGAGGTTCTTGCCGCCGTAGGCTATGGACCAGTTGCAGTGCTTGCCAGAACCGTTCACGCCATCAAACGGCTTTTCGTGCAGCAGGCACACGAGACCGTTCGACTCGGCCGTCTGCTTCAAGACCTCCATGACGAGCATATTGTGGTCCACCGCGAGATTGAGATCCTCGAACATCGGCGCGAGCTCGAACTGCGCGGGCGCGACCTCGTTGTGGCGCGTCTTCGCAGGTATGCCGAGGCGCCACAGGCGCTCCTCCACCTCGGTCATGAACTTGATTATCCTCGGCCTTATCGCGCCGAAGTAGTGGTCGTCGAGCTGCTGGTGCTTGGCCGGCGCGGCGCCGAACACGGTACGCCCGGTCTGCAGCAGATCGGGGCGCTTCAGGTAGAACGCACGGTCGATGAGGAAGTATTCCTGCTCGGCGCCGAGCGTGATCGAAACATGCGCCTTGGGGCGCTTGAACTTCTTCATCAAGCGCTCCGTCGCGCGGGTGACCGCCTGGATGGACCGCAAAAGCGGCGTCTTCATGTCGAGCGCCGCACCATTGTACGAACAGAACGCCGTCGGTATGCAGAGCGTCGCGCCGTTCTCGTGGCGCTTTATGAACGCCGGGCTGGTGGGATCCCACGCCGTGTAGCCGCGCGCTTCGAAGGTGGAGCGCAACCCGCCGGACGGGAACGACGACGCGTCGGTCTCGCCGCCGATCAGATTCTTGCCGGAGAACCTCAGCACCGCCTGCGCAGGCCCGCTCGGCTCGAGAAACGCATCGTGCTTCTCGGCAGTGCCGCCTGTCATCGGCTGAAACCAGTGCGTGAAGTGGGTCGCCCCGTTCTCGACGGCCCAGTCTTTCATGCCATGCGCAACCTCGTCGGCAATCGATGGATCGAGCGGCTTGCCTTCGCGCATCGTCGCGATCAGCTTCGCGGCGACGGTCTTCGGCATGTGCTTCAGTATCGCCTTTTCGGAAAAAACGTCGTCACCGTAGTTCTTCATGAGGCTGTATTATACCAAAAGCCGCGCACTTGCGCTCGCTGGAGCAAAAATAGTATAATACGCCTCGATTTCAACAGCCATGCCAGTAAAGAAGAGCGTACAGAAACTCGAACCCTACACGCCCGGCGAACAGCCGAAGGCGAAGGATGTCGTCAAACTCAACACCAACGAGAACCCATACCCCCCTTCACCCGCCTGCGCCAAGGTGCTGGAAAACTTCGACCCAGACCGGCTGCGCCGCTATCCGGATCCGGAATTCGGCGAACTCCGCGAGGCGCTCGCGAAGATGTGCGGCGCGAAGGCCGAGAACGTGTTTGTCGGCAACGGCTCGGACGAAATACTGTCTCTCGCGGCAAGGGCCTTCGTTGAAGACGACGAATCAATCGGCTCGCTCGACCCCAGCTATTCGCTCTACAAGACGCTCGCGGCCATACGCGACGTGGAGTGGAAAGGCTTCGGCCTCAAGCCGTCCGCCGCCCAAGTGCCGGGCGACGTGGCGCTGTTCCTTTGGACCAACCCGAACGCCCCGACCGGCGAATTCGCCGAACCGAAGACTGTCGCGGCGTTCGCGCGGCGCTTCAAGGGCGTGGTGATCGTGGACGAAGCCTACGCCGACTTCGCGCGCGGCGACTGCATGTCGCTAGCCACCTCGCCGCGCAACAGGAACGTGATCGTGATGCGCACCTTCTCGAAAAGCTTCTCGCTCGCGGGGCTGCGCGTCGGATGGTGCGTCGGGCCGGAAAACCTCATCGAGGCGCTTTACAAGGTGAAGGATTCGTACAACGTCGACGCAGTTGCGCAGGCCGTCGCGCTTGCGGCCGTGAAAGACGCGAAATGGATGCGCGCGAACGTCCGCAAGGTCGTCGCCACGCGCAAACGCTTCGTCGCCGAGCTTGAGCGGCGCGGCTGGGATGTGATCCCAAGCGAAGCCAACTTCGTCTTCGCGCGCCCGGCGCACGCCAGAGCTGCGGAAATATTCGAACGTCTCAGGGGTCGGCACATATACGTAAGGTACTTTACGGGCCCGAAGACGGCGGACCGTCTTCGGGTTACAATCGGCACCGACGCGCAGATGAAGAGGCTTCTCGACGCTCTGGCCGAACTGGACAAATAAGCCTCGCCCCAAACACTTTCCACAAAACAACATGCAACTTCTGAATTCTCTCTATCCGGTCCTCCCGCAGGACGTGAACTCTCCCACACACCCCGTCTCGGCGATGGACTACATGCCTGTCGAGCAACTGCGCGCCTTGCAGCTGCACCGTCTCAAATGGACGGTCGAATACGCCTACAACCGCGTGCCGCTTTTCAGAAAGCGCTGCGACGAGCGCGGCGTAAGGCCGGAGCACATAAAGACGCTGGCCGACATCAGACTGCTGCCCTTCTCGAAGAAGGTAGACCTCCGCGACGAGTATCCGATGGGGCTGAGGGCGGCCGACATGGATGAAATCGTGCGCTTCCACTGCTCCAGCGGCACGACCGGCAAGCCCATCTGCATACCGAACACGCTAGGCGACATCGCGGTATGGCAGAACGGCGCAATGCGCTGCCTCGCGATGGGCGGCGTCCGGGCGGGCGACGTGCTGCAGGTGAGCTACGGCTACGGGCTCTTCACGGGCGGTCTCGGCCTGCACTACGGCGGCGAGGGGATGGGCTGCGCAGTGCTGCCCACCTCGGGCGGAAACACCGAGCGTCAGGTGATGCTCATGCGCGACCTCGGCGTGACCGTGATCGCATGCACGCCGAGCTACTTCCTGCGCATTATGGACGAAGCCAAGCGCCAGGGCGTGGACTTCCGGCGCGACACGAAGCTCAAGCACGGCTTCTTCGGCGCAGAGCCGTGGACGACCGAGATGCGCGATACCATCGAGCGCGAAACGGGAATCGTAGCGCACGACATCTACGGTCTCACCGAGATCGCGGGGCCGGGCGTCGCCGGCGACTGCCAGTTCAGGACGGGGCTGCACATTTGGGAAGACCACTTCTATCCGGAAATCATCGACCCCGAAACGCTTGAACCGCTCCCCGACGGCGAAGTCGGCGAACTCGTGTTCACGACGATCTCGCGCACAGGCACGCCGATGATACGCTACCGCACGCGCGACCTCACGCGCCTTCACACCGAAAAGTGCGCCTGCGGGCGGACGATGCGCGTGATGGACCGCATCTCGGCGCGAAGCGACGACATGCTGATCATCCACGGCGTGAACGTATTCCCCGGCCAGATCGAGGCAGGGCTCCTGCGCGTGCCGGAAGTAGCGCCGCACTACCAGATAATCCTTTCGCCGACCGACACGCTCGACCTCTTCGAGATCAAGGTCGAGGTCAACGCCGAGGCCTTCTCGGATTCCGTAAGGAAGATGGAAGACCTCCGCAAGCGCGTCTTCGACGCCGTGAAGTCGATCATCGGCCTCTCGGCGAAGATCATCCTGGTCGAGCCGGGCTCGCTGCCGCGCAGCGAAGGCAAGATCAAGCGGGTGATCGACAACCGCAGAAAACAGGAGACGGGCCGTAAAGGATGAAGAACTTCTTCAAAGGGGTGCGGCGCCATATCGGCAGGCTTGACGCGGGCCAGCTGCGCGAGCAATACAACCGCATGGCCGACGAGGCGGAGTTCTTCGACCTCATCCTCTCCACCATCGACCGCGGCATACTCGTGCTCGACGACCGGGGAGGAGTCAAGTTCGAGAATGCAGCAGTCAAGGCGCTGACCGGCATGGACGGCGCCCAAGCGGTCGAAGCGCTCGCCCTTCCGCTGGGCAAGGCTTCGCGGCGGGAGATGTCGGTGACATATCCCGAAACCAAGTTTCTCGAAGTGCAGACGTTCCCGATGAAGGATGGCACGCTCGTGCAGATTCGCGACACCACGGCCGAAAGGCAGCGGTCCGAAGAGGAAATGCGCGTAGGCGCGACGCAGGCGGTGAGAGACCTCGCCGCAGGCGTTGCGCACGAAATCGGGAATCCGCTGAACGCAATCGCGCTCAACCTGCAGATTCTCCAGCGTCAGCTCAAAGGCGACGAAACCGTGGCGGAGTGCCTTCACCAGGTCTCGCGGCTCGACGGCATAATACGCGGCTTTCTTTCGGCGCTTCGCCCTTCCAAGCCGAATCTCGTCGCAGGGTCGGTGGCCGAGCCTCTCGCGGCATGCCTCAAAACGCTCAAGCAGCAGTTCGAGGACAGGCGCATTTCCGTGACGCTCGACGTTCCCGGCGTTCTGCCGGGCGTGGCGATCGACAAAGCCCAGATGGAGCAGGTGTTCTTCAACCTTCTGAAGAATTCGCTTGAAGCGATGAAGGACGGCGGCAAGATCGAAATCACAGTCGATTCCGACGACAGCGACGTGGCGGTGACGGTGAGAGATTCCGGCGACGGGATGACCAAGGAACAGCTCGCCCACCTCTTCGAACCATACCGGACGACGAAATCCGGCGGTACTGGCCTCGGGCTCATGGTGACATCGCGCATCGTTCGCGACCACGGCGGCACGATTGCGGCAGAGTCGGCGCAGGGCGAAGGGACGACATTCACGGTAAAGCTGCCGAGGATAGAGAAACGCATACGCGAACTGAAATAGAGGCGGCATGGCAAAGCGCAAGATACTAATAGTGGACGATGAAAGGCCAACGCGCGAAGCGATGGCCAGGGTGCTGTCCGACAAATACGAATGCATGCAGGCGGCCGACGCCGAGCAGGCCATGAAGACGCTCGAATCGACGCCGGATCTCGCGCTGATGATTTCCGACGTGCGCATGCCCGGCGAGGACGGCGTGTCGCTCGTGAAGCGCGCCAAAAACGCAAGGCCTTCTCTCGCGTGCATACTGCTCACTGCGTATGGAACGGTCGATCTTGCGGTGGAGGCGATGAAGGACGGCGCGGACGATTTCCTCACCAAACCGATCACCGACCTTGACCAGCTTGAACTGAGGGTCGCGAACGCGATAAAGACAGCAGGTCTTGAGCAGGAGGTCGCCTCGTTGAAGGAGAAGCTCACGGGCGAGCTGGAGAATTTCACCGGCAAGTCGCCCGCGATGGAGCGCGTCTACCAGACGATACGCAAAGTCGCGCCGACCAACGCGACGGTGCTCATCGAGGGGCCGAGCGGGTCGGGCAAAGAGCTTGCGGCGCGGGCCATACACAATCTTTCGCGACGCGCGAAGGGTCCGTTCGTCGCGCTGGAGTGCTCGGCGTTCGAGGGCGAACTGCTGAAGTCGGAGCTTTTCGGCTATGTCGCCGGAACATTCACCGGCGCATTGAAAGAGGGCAAGGCGGGCTGCTTCGAAGCAGCCGACGGCGGAACGCTGTTTCTGGACGAAATCGGCGAGATCGACATGGCAACGCAGATCGCCCTTCTGAGAACGCTCGAATCGCGCAAAGTGCGCAGGCTCGGCGACGCTATCGAGCGGCCGGTGGACTTTCGCCTCGTCGCGGCCACGAACCGCGACCTCGCGAAGATGGTGAAGGAAGGTACATTCCGCGAAGACCTCTACTACCGTCTAAACGTGATCGACCTCAAGACGCCAGCGCTGAAGGACCACAAAGAAGACATCGCCCTTCTCGTGTCGCGGTTTTTGAAGGAGTTCTCCGCGCAGAACGGCGGAGCCGTAACAGGAATAGACCAGCGCGCCCTGAAGGCGCTTGAGGATTATTCATGGCCGGGGAACGTTCGCCAGCTGAGGAATGCGGTGGAGAAGATGGTCGTTCTTTCGTCCGGCGGAAAGCTTACGGTCGACGACGTTCCCATGGAGATTCTCTGCGCTCCAGCCGGCGAGCCGCCGCCGCAGACCGTGCAGAGCCAGGCGGCGACTCCGCCAAAGGGCGCCGGCTCGCCGGCGACCCCTCCTGCGCAGTCCCTCGCAGACGCCGAGCGCGACAAGATACTCGCGGTGCTGGCGTCTGTCGGCGGAAACAAAACAAAGGCGGCGGAGATTCTCGGCATCTCGCGCCGCACGATCCATCGCAAGATGGTCGAATGGGGGGTGTCATGAGGCGTTGGTATCCTGGCGAAACCTCCTCCATTGTGAACTACCTCACACCGAACATACCCGGTCTGAGGTTCGACAAAAAGATCGGCGAAGGCGGAATGTCCACGATCTGGAAGGCGTGGGAATTCGCGAACAAGCGCGTCGTCGCCGTAAAAATCCTCAACCCGCAGTTCGCGGCAACCGGCGCGGACATACGGGCGTTCCGTGCGGAAGAGCGTCTCATGGAGGAGATTCGCCATCCGAACATCGTCGAGGCGTATGACTTCGACAATGTAAACGGCTACTGGTTTTTCATGATGGAGTATGTCGACGGCTACACTTTCGCGGATCATCTGAAGCGGCACGGCTACGTAAGCGAGCAAGACTGCCTTCTCATATGCGAATCAGTGGCGGCGGCGCTCGACTATGCGTGGAACGACCACGGAATAGTGCACTGCGACATCAAGCCAGAGAACATAATGATAAACTCGCAGGGCGTCGTAAAGCTCATGGATCTCGGAATAAGCCACCGCTTCGAGTTCCGCGAGGGCGGCAGGCAGGCCATACCCGACCATGTCACGGGAACTCCCGCATACATCTCGCCAGAGCAGATCTACGGCGATGTCGAGCTCGATTGCCGTACCGACATCTATTCTCTTGGCGCGACGCTCTACCACCTCGCCACGGGCTGCGTGATCTTTCAGTCGCTCGACGCCGACGCATCCATGCAAGCCCACTGCGACGACAGGTTCAAAGCGCCCGATCCCCGCCTGACAAGGCCCGAGTTGAGCGAGGGCTTCGTACAGCTTCTGGAAGCGATGCTTGTCAAGAACCGCGACGACCGCATACAGTCGTGGAAGGACGTCTTCGAAATGTGCAAGCTCATAGAGGCAGGCGCATCCTTCAAGCCGCGCGAAACCGAGGGTGCGTCGTCCATGAGCCTCGCATACGGGAGTCGCCGATGACCATACTCGTATATCTTGAGGCGGCGCCTGTCCGCGGCGGAATAGAGATATTCGCCGAAAGGCACGTGGCCCGGCTGCGCGAGACCGGGCACACCGTCGTCATCGCAAGCGATCTGAACGGGGTGGACTTCAACCGCTACGACGCGATTGTCGTCCACAAGTGCAACGACGTGGCGACGCTGGAGAAATTCCCGCCCGAAAAGACGACCTTCTTCGTGCACGACCACGAACCGATGTGTCCGAGGGGCTATGCCTACACGCCGCTGGGCCGCAACTGCACGCGCCCTGGCGGGCTTTGGCCGTGCATACTGTGCGCGCCGCTCTGCCGCGGATGGAAGCGCGCCATCCGCCGGGTCGCGGACCAGTCGAGGCGCAGGCGGGCCATGGGGCGCTTCGCAAAGATCGTGGTCATCTCCAACTTCATGAAGTCGCGCCTTGTCGCAAACGGGCTAGACCCCGCGCGAATAGAAGTAAGAAGCGTCGAAA
Organism: uncultured bacterium; assembly: GCA_902776615.1. GTDB lineage: Bacteria > Verrucomicrobiota > Kiritimatiellia > RFP12 > UBA1067 > UBA1067. Next base: position 62,761 of record CACYQU010000002.1, on the reverse strand, counting down.
TTCCAGATCCGCCGGCGCTGGACGACTGCGAAGGCCCGTCGGGAGCGATCGACCTTCTCTACGTCGGGCAGCTCATACGCGGCAAGGGTGTGCACCTTCTGCTCAAGGCGATGGCCAAGATGGAGCGCCACAGAACGCTTGATATCGTCGGGACGGGCAATATGGAAGCGAAGCTGAAGACGCTCGCGCATAAACTCGGCCTGGGCGACAGGGTCTTCTTCAGAGGCTTCAGGCGGAATCCGCAGGAATGGATGGCCAAGGCCGAGTGCGTCGTCGTGCCAAGCTTCTGGCAGGAGCCTTACGGACTCGTCGCTGCGGAGGCGGCTTCCCTCGGACGCAAGGTAGTAGCCTTTGCCATCGGAGGCATTCCCGAAGCGTGTGCCGGTCGTGCAACACTGGTTGAAGCCGGGAATATCGACGCACTTGCCGCCGCGCTAGACAAGATATGATCGCAGTCTCCACGCCGGAAGAGGCCTGACCACCTTCCACAAGAGGGTGAATATATGATATAATACCTTTAACTTCTTTATTGCAAAGAGGAAGCTTTATGAAAAAAGACCACAAGAACGCTCTTGTGCCTTATTTGTCGCCACTTGCAGTGCTTGCGCTGTCGTTCGGCTACGCCGTAGGCTGGGGTTCGTTCGTCATGCCGCCCATCCGCTACACGCTGGGTGACGCGCCGAAGTTCGACATGCTGCTTACAGACATGTGGATGCCAGAAATGGACGGCGAAGCGCTCGTCAAGGAAGTGCGCAACAACCCGAAGATTGCAGATCTGAAAGTGTTCGTGCTTACCGCCGATGTCGAAATGCGCCATACATACGCCGACCTCGGCTTCACAGGTCTGGTGCTCAAACCCGTCACCTTCGAAAATCTCAAACAGCTCTTCGTCGCGCAGTGCCAGGAAAGCCAAAGCGGCGACGCTACGGTAAAGTTTGGATGAAGCGCTTCCTCGACACGGTTCTTGTAATGGCGACATGTCCTTTATGGATTCCGCTTGCAGTTGCAACGGCCGTCGCCGTGGCGATTTCGATGGGGCGGCCCGTAATCTTCGCGCAGGACCGCGCCGGACTTTACGGGCGTCCCTTCCGGTTCTTGAAATTCCGCACCATGCGCGACGGCGATGCGCCCGACGCGGAGCGCATCACGCGGCTCGGCAGGATTCTCAGGGCGACGTCCCTGGACGAACTGCCGCAGCTGTTGCATGTACTTTCCGGCAAGATGTCGCTTGTCGGCCCGAGACCGCTTCCGGTCAGGTATCTGCCGCGCTACTCGCCCGAACAGGCCCGTCGTCACGAAGTGCGTCCGGGCATAACCGGGTGGGCGCAGGTCAACGGACGCAACTCGCTTTCGTGGAACGACAAGTTCAATCTGGACGTTTGGTACGTGGACCACCGTTCGCTGGCTCTAGACGCGAAGATTCTCCTTATGACTGTCGCAAAGGTGTTTCGCCGGGACGGAATCAACAATTCCGCGACGGAGACGATGAGCGAATTCACTTCTGCTTCTTGAGAAGCTTTATCTGGTCTCGCAGATACGCCGCGCGTTCAAACTCCAGATTGTCGGCAGCCTCAAGCATCTCACGCGCAAGTTCCCCGAGAACCTGATCGCGCGAAGCCTCGGCCGCCGGCACGCCCTTCTGCGGCGCATCGCCCTTGGACGACTTGAACACGTATGTCGATTCGTTCACAGAGCGCTTCACTGACTTCGGCGTTATTCCGTGTTCCTTGTTGTAGGCTATCTGCCTGTCGCGGTGCGACTTCGTTATCCTCACAAGGTCGCGTATCGCGTCGGTCTTATGGTCGCAGTAGAGTATGACGCGCCCCTTCACATGGCGCGCGGCGCGTCCTGCGGTCTGCACGAGAGATGTTGTCGACCGCAGAAAACCCTCTTTGTCGGCGTCGAGTATCGCAACGAGCGCAACCTCCGGAACATCCAGCCCTTCACGCAGAAGGTTGATGCCGACGAGCACGTCGAACTCGCCTTTGCGCAGGCGTTGCAGAATCGCAACACGCTCTATCGCGTCGATGTCGGAATGCAGGTATTCGACGCGCATCCCGGCCTCGTGCAGATAGTGCGTCAAGTCTTCGGCCGATCTCTTGGTAAGCGTGGTGACGAATGTACGGTCGCCCGCTTTAGTCACCTTTCCGATTTCTGCGATCAGGTCATCGATCTGGTTCTTGAGCGGACGCAGCTCTATCACCGGGTCGAGCAGGCCCGTAGGGCGTATCACCTGTTCTGCGACGGTCTTGGACTCCCCATACTCGTAGTCTCCTGGCGTTGCCGAGCAGTAGACGATCTGCTTCACTTTGCGATTGAACTCGTCGAACTTGAGCGGACGGTTGTCCTTCGCGCTAGGCAGGCGGAAACCGTAGTCTACAAGCTTCGACTTTCGTGCCTGGTCGCCGTTGTACATTGCACGTATCTGCGGCACGGATGCATGGCTCTCGTCTATGATCGTAAGGAAATCGTCCGGAAAATAGTCGATGAGGCACTCTGGAGCGGATCCCGGCGCACGCCCCGAAAGCGGGCGCGAATAGTTCTCGATTCCGTTGCAATAGCCAAGCTCGCGCATCATCTCTATATCGTATTCCGTACGCTCGCGCAGACGCTGTGCCTCAAGAAGTTTTCCCTTCGACTCGAAGAACTTGAGCCTGTCGGCAAGTTCGGCTTCGATGCGCCCGAAGGCGGCCTCGAACTTGTCCTTGCCCATGACAAACTGCTTGGCCGGCGTCACGACGACGCTCGGCATGGAAACTCCACGCTTGGACGTCAGCGGATCGATTGCGCAGATGGAGTCGATCTCGTCGCCGAAGAACTCCACCCTCAGAGCCGTCGTCTCGTATGCCGGGAATATGTCGACCACATCGCCGCGCACGCGAAAGGTTCCCGGCGCGAAATCGTAGTCGTTGCGAACGTACTGCGCCTCGACAAGCCGTGCAATCAGGTTTGAGCGGGATATCGCTTCGCCGGCCTTGAAGCCGACGGCGAGGTCGCGGTATTCGTCGCTCTCCCCGAGGCCGTAGATGCAGGAAACAGACGCCACGACGATAACATCCCGTCTCGCGATCAGCGCGTTTGTCGCCGCCAACCGATAGCGTTCGATCTCATCGTTGATGGAGGCGTCCTTCTCGATGTACGTATCCGTCTGCGGGATGTACGCCTCGGGCTGGTAGTAGTCGTAGTAGGAAATGAAGTATTCCACGGCGTTCTCCGGGAAGAACTCCTTCATCTCGGCGAAGAGCTGCGCGGCGAGTGTTTTGTTGTGCGAAAGGATCAGCGTAGGCCGCCCCCACTTCGCGATAAGGTTGGCCATGGTGAACGTCTTGCCGCTTCCGGTCACGCCCTGGAGGATCAGCCTGTTCTCGCCTCGCTTCAAACCGTCCAGAAGCGCGGCGACAGCCTCCGGCTGGTCGCCTGTCGGTTTGAACTTGGACTTTAGCCTGAAGGCGTTTTCCACGGAATCAACTCTTTGGGATAGTGGTCGGACTGGCGGGGATCGGACCCGCGACCCCAACATTAAAAGTGTCGTGCTCTACCAACTGAGCTACAGTCCGGGGTCAAAATGTGAAGCGTATTATATCATATCCGCCGCTTTAGCACAACTGCGGTTCGCGCCGGCAGATAAAGTTGGATCATCTGCACAAGCTCGTCGCCGTGGCGCACGAGCGACGGAATGTACTCTCCGCCCGCGGTTATGCGGCCCTGACCGCCGAAACGCGTCTCGTCGGAGTCGAACAAATGATCCCAAGTGGAAGCGGGCGGCACGAGAATCCCGTAGTCGGAAAACGACCGCGTCGGATTGAAGTTGAACGCAAAGAGCAGATCCCCCCGAACGAACGCAAGAACCTTGTCTGGCTCGTTCGCGGCAAGTCGCATCGGCGACGACTTGAGCGCCTTCGACTTTGCCAGCGCGTGAAGCATGGTTTCGTCGAAATCGCCAAGGCCCTTGAAGCGCAGGTTGGGATCGTCCCGCAGCGACCACTGGCGACGCGCGTGCGCGTAGGAATTGCCGTTGCCTTCGCGCGGGAAGTCGATCCATTCGGGATGGCCGAATTCGTTGCCCATGAAATTCAGATAGGCGCCTCCGTTCAGCGCGGCGGTCGCAAGGCGGGCCATCTTGTGCAGGGCGATCGCACGGTTGACCTCCAGACCGTCCTGACCCTGGGCCATGCCATAGTATATCGCCGCATCCGCAAGCTGGAAGAAGAACGTCTTGCCGCCGACGAGCGCCTGGTCGTGGCTTTCCACGTAGCTGACCACCTTCTCCTCCGCGCGGCGGTTGGTAAGTTCGTAGTATATGCCGCCCATGGGCCAGTTGTCGTCGCTGACTTTTTCGGCGAGCTTGAACCAGAAGTCCGGTTCGCCCATAGCCATGCGATAGTCAAAGCCAAGGCCGCAGTCCTCCACAGGCGCAGCGCAGCCGGGCATTCCGCTGACGTCCTCGGCAATCGTTATCGCGCCGGGATGCGACTCGTGGATAACGCGGTTGGCCATCTGCAGATAGGCCCATGCGTCATCGTCCATCGACCCGTCGAAATACGAGCCGTATCCGTTAAAGTCCCTGCCGAGGCCGTGATCCCAGTAGAGCATCGAAGTAACTCCGTCGAAGCGATAGCCGTCGAAGCGATACTCGTCGAGCCAGAAGCGGCAGTTGGACAGAAGGAAATGCAGCACATCCGTCTTTCCGTAGTCGAAGCAACGGCTGTCCCATGCGGCGTGCCAACCCTTCGGCCCCGAATGGAAATACTGGTAATCCGTTCCGTCGAAACGCGACAGCCCGTCACGCTCGTTCTTGACCGCGTGAGAATGGACGAGATCCATTATCACTCTTAGGCCCATCCCGTGCGCGGCGTCCACGAGAGACTTCAAATCGTCCGGCGAGCCGAAGCGGCTGGACGCTGCGAAGAAGCTGCTGACGTGATAGCCGAAGCTGCCGTAGTACGGATGCTCCATCACGGCCATCAACTGAACGGTGTTGTAGCCGGCCTTCTTTATGCGCGGCAGAATATTGTCGCGAAACTCGGCGTAGCTTGCGACCTTCTCTTCCTCGCTCGCCATGCCGACATGGGCTTCGTAGATGAAAGGAGTGAACCCTCTGGCCGGCTTGCCGGGCGATTTGTTTCGCCACTTGTACGCCTTGGGCGGATCCCACACCTTTGCGCAGAAGAGATTGGTCTTGGGGTCTTGCACGACCTGCCGCGCATAAGCCGGGATTCGTTCGCCATGGCCACCTTCCCATCGCATCTCAAGCCTGAAGTTGTCGCCGTGGTGTATCAGACCCGCCGCAATCTTGCACTCCCATACATCGGTGTTGGGAATGCGGAAACACTCGAAGCGCGGATCGATCTGCCAATTGGAGAAGTCGCCAACCAGCCACATGCTCGTGGCGTTTGGCGCCCATTCGCGAAACACCCATCCGCCGCGGGGCTTTCGATGAAGACCGTAGTATTCGTGCGCACTCGCCCAGTCGGCAAGCGGACTCTTGCCTTGTGTAAGTTCGCGCGCACGGGCGAAAGCGTGCTCGGCGCGTCCGCGAACAGCGCCTTCGAACGGCTTGAGGTAGTCGTCATCCAGTAGATGTGTCATAATCATAGCCTCCTTGACAGTACGCTCATATTATACCACATTCTGCCGCTTTTGTGCGCAACGGCACCACAACAGCGGCTCGCTCTGTCTTCTCACCCATCACATTCGCGGCGGCAATCCTCGTCCTCCGCCGGATAAAAATGATATAATATCCGCCGATGAGACCTTTGGCGACAGACACGCACGACTTCCCTTCCTTGAGAAGGGACGGCTGCATATATGTGGACAAGACGATGTTTATACATCGCCTTATCACGACCGTCGGCACGAAGCTGTTTTTCATCTCACGTCCGCGCCGCTTCGGGAAGTCGCTTACGATATCGGCCCTCAAGGCGATCTTCCAAGGCAGGCGAGAACTGTTCGAGGGGCTCGCGATCGACAAGACGGACTGGACGTGGGAGAAGTATCCGGTAATACACTTCGAGTTCAATGACCTGACGACGACCAGCGAGGCAGAGTTCGTCTCCGATTTGGCGCACCATGTCGAAGACCGCCTCGGCGACGCGGGCTACCGGTACGACACATCTCGCTCGGCCCATGAAAACTTCGCCAAGGCCATTGAAAGCCTTTCGGCAGCGAACGGCGGCAAAGGTGTCGCGCCCGAGGTGGAGACTACGGTCTACAACCCGATATCCGTCGCATACACGCTTTCGGCAAAGGACAAGTCTTTCAAGGCGACATGGGCGACGACGGGGCGTCCGTCGATGCTGATGAACTATCTAAAGCGAGAGGACGTGCTTAGGGTCGATCCGGAGCGCATGACGGGCATACCTGCATCGGAGTTCGATGTCGCGGAGCTTCGCCGCCTGCGGCCTGTAGCGATGTTGTTCCAGTCTGGATATCTGACGATCAAAGACTACGATCCGCTTGCCGAAGCGTACACGCTCGGCGTTCCCGACGAAGAGATCCGTCGAGATCTCTGCACGCTCATGACAGGCGCTGTCGCTCATAAGTCTCTCGTTCGACTCCAAGACGCGTCGTCTGGTCGACTTCGCGTCTGAAAAAGCATTTTGAAAGAGAGACACCCCGACACATGAAACCATTCTTTTCCATAATCGTTCCCTGTTGCGACGTAGAGCCTTATCTGCGCGAATGTCTCGACTCGGTCGCGAACCAGCCGTTCAAAGACTGGGAGTGTCTTTTGGGCGTGGAAGAGTCCAAGGACAAGACGCTTGAAATCGCGCGCGAATACGAGACGAAGGATCCGCGCTTCAAGGTCTTCACGGGGCCTCGTTCGGGATCGTGCTCGGCATCGCGCAACACAGGCATCGATATGGCCACAGGCGAGTATATAATCTTCCTCGACGGCGACGATACGATCGTCGAAGGCTCCCTCCAGCGCCTGCATGACAAAATCGCCGCGCATCCTGGCGCAGATCTCTATCCATGCGCCATGCAGGTCATAGACGAAGTCCACAACAGAAGCCACCCGCTGAGGGACAACTATCCAGCCGGATTCTCGGACGAGCTGACTGGCCCTAAGGCAACGCTTATGATCTACTCTCTCCGCCGCGACCCGTGTCCGATGCTCCAACTGTCTGTCTTCCGGCGCAGGCATCTTGTCGAAAACGACCTCAAGTGCCTTCATGGCATGAAACGACAGGACAGCGAGTTCGCACCTCGCGCGCTTTATCTCGCGAAGCGTGTCATCCCGATTCACGAGCCATTCTACCGCTATCGGCTACGCTCCGGTTCGATATCGATGTCAGCGAAGAAGACAGACTTCTTCCTGAAGGACTATGCCGCTATCCTCAAGTCGCTGTTCGCGTTCCACGCCAAGATATCGACCGAACCTGGATTCGACAAGCGCATATCCGCATATTGGGCACGTCACTGGCTTATGTGGATATTCTACCGCTGGTTTTCGACGCGCGCCATGGTCGGGACCTCGCGCAAATACAGGTTAGAGATGCTTCGCCAGGCTTTCGCCAAGGGCTTTGCCGACTTCGACGCATTGGTCAAGGCGACGACCCTTCCACGCCGCGTTGCCGCATATTTTGTGGAACTGTTCGTGCGTCATCCGTCGCTCGCATGGCTCGCCGACGTTTTCTTTCGCTTCGTCTACAACCCGCTCACATGGCTTAGGAAACCGTGATTGTCACTTTTCGAACGACGACCTGTCGGGGAGAACAGACTCGAATGCGCCAGCAAGCTCGGCGAAGGCACGGCGGGGGTCTGTGATGCGCTCCGAGTCGTTGATGCATATCTGGCGATAAGTCTGGTGTCTTACCGCAGCGCACACCTGCTCAAGGTTGCGGTCTTCAAGCAGGAAAGTATCTCCGATGCGCTGCTCGTTGGCCGGGCAGAAACGGCCCGACACCATGTTCCATGCACACGCAAGCCAGTGACTTACCCCGTCGTCGATGCGGAATCTGCTCCGTGATGTTCTGTCCATGACCTTAGGCTGGGACAGCCATATCTCGTCAAAGGTCGACTTGAGGTGCGAAAGCGGAAGATGTCCAAAAGTCCCCGGAATCCACATTCTGTTAACCGCAAAGGAGACAACATTCTTGGCGGCCCGGCCGAGGCCAAGCGCACGCACGTCGGCGAACTTACGCAGGTTCTTCCAGACAAGCTTCTCAACGTCCAGTCCTAGCTTTAGCACGCCGGCGTTGTTTACGACGACACGACTCGCCGGCGAGCATCCTATCCAGCGCGGCAACCCCAGATCACACGGCAGGACAGGCACCCCCCTTTTGAAAAAATCCTCGGGCTTCGTCGGAAGCAGAAGAAACATGTCGTCGTTAAAAAGGACAAACTGCTCCGAGAGATCTGGTATGCGGTGGAGATTGAGCTCGATAGTGTCTGAGTGGAACGTCGGCAGGTGTTCGGCCGGTATGTATTCGGTGTGGTTCACAAGCCTTAGCCTAGGGTTCGACTCGTCGAGCCAGGCGGGCTTCTGTCCGCACGTGACGAAGAAAACGCGGTTCGCCCACGGCGCGAACTTCTCGACGGCGCGGAACCAGTAGCGGAGCAGCCCGCAGTCCCTGTAGCGGCAGTCTGCGTTCGCCTCCCCGCCCGCGCGCGGCTCGACGGAGCCGCCGCTATCGTACTTGTGCTTCTCCGCAAGCCAAGCCGGATCAGATCCGTCAACCCACGTAAGCACGAAATCTATTTTCCCAGATTCTCCCATTGCCTATTATTATACCACAATCAGCGACTGAATGAACTGAGAAGCGAACCATGCGACCGTGCAGAGCACAACGGCGACGGCTGCAAATGCCGCCTGGTCGCGCCAGTAGCGCAGCGCCTCCGCCCTGCCGAAGAACACGGTGAACACGATATACGACTCCCAAGGTATTTGGATGAACATAAACGCTATAATTGTCGACAGCACTACGCCGTCGAGCTTGTAGGCATCCGGCAAGAAGGCGACGAAGAGGATGTTTGTCGTCAGGTTCACCGCCCCTGCCACGATGGGCTTCCACCGATCCTGGCTCCATATGGCGGCAGCAGACTTAAAGGTTATGAGCACCTGGCGCGACTGCATGACGTAGAAGTACAGGACCATTAGGACAGGTGTGAGGGAATGGCGCACAAGTGCGGGATCGTTTTTGGTCCAGATGCGGATAAACGGCTGGTACAGCGCAATCATAAGCGTCGCGCAGACAAGTACCACAGCCATCGACAGCCGGTTCATCTTCATGAGCAGGCGGAAGTTGTCGGCCTTCGACTCGGTGTATATCTTGTTGCCAAAGCCACCGGTCATCGAAGAATAGACGATGGCCACAAGCCCGGCGACTGTAGTGACCACATAATAGTAGTTGCCATATGCAGCGACTGCAACAAGGCCGAGAAAAGCCGATATGACAAGGTTGTCCGATGAATGGGTAATCATTCCTCCGACCTTATGCATGAAGATGGACTTTACATCAGAGACGACGTGACGGCGAAGTTCCGGCGGAAGCTCGCCGCGCGGCTCAATATCCGGGAAATACTTGCGCGACGCCTTAACAAGCAGGACATTCTGAAGCACTGTGAAGAAAACAGTTGCAATTATGTAGTGGTAGTAGTTGCGCGTGATGAGAAGTATCAGGAAAACAGCCACGTACTGTGCAACTGAAACGGCCGTCCTTATGTTGGTGATGACATCGTTGCGGTGGTGTGCGCCAAGCACAACCCCTCTGTAGGCAAAAAGGAAGTAGCTCGCCGCCGTGTTCACGAGGTGAATCATATACAGGACGTGCAGGTCGATATCTGGCGGCACCGTGCCGTGGACGAGACTGTCGAGGAATGGAAGCAGAGCAAGCCCGATCGCGAAAATCGCCGCACCTACGCACCGGTAGACTGTGCGGTAGAACTTGAGATACGCGCAAAGGAGCTCCCTGTCGTCATCCGCAACCGGCTTGTACATAGAACAGACTACAGCCGTGCCAAAGCCAAGTTCCGCTAATATTAGCACACCGAGTATCGAGCTGAACAGACCGTTGAGGCCAAGATACGCCGGCCCGAGAAGCCAGAGAAACAGCGTGCGATTAAGGAACGGGAACAACAGGCGAATCCCGCTCGAAACGGCATTCGCGACCATGTTGCGCTTTACGTTCTTCTTGAAGTCGAGTTTCATGTCATTTCTTGAACAACTTGCGCTTCAGCTTGATTCCGCGCCAGACCCACGGCGCGAGCGGCGCGGCGGCACGGCAGAGCGGACGCATTGACCTGCGGAGCGGTATCGGCAGTTCGCCAGGCTTCACTATTCCCTTCTCAACCAGCCAGTCCGCGACGGGTATGACGATGTCGTACCATTTGAGAGAATACGAATTCCACATCTGCCACGGCTTCGGGTTGTATGCGAAGTGCGCGAAGTAGCGGCTCTTGTCGACGCTTCCGTTTGCTTTGTAGTTCTCCACGACCTTGGGCGCGTCCGGGTCAAAGCAGAGAAGACTGCCCAGCACGCTCTCGTCCGTCTGGAAATACGGCGAGCCGTGCTTCATGATGATCGCCACGTCCGCGGGAAGGACATTGCCGATCTGGCTCTGCCAGCGTTCGAGGAACGGACGCCACTTGCGGTGTATGACGATAAACGGGGCGTTCATTCGTGTCTGGTAACGACTCTCAGCGAGTGACTTTCCACAGAATTTTTCAACGTCGCGACGCCAAATCTCCAAGTTCGCGGGAGTAAAATCGTCCGGCGGAGGATTGTATTTGCGGATCACGATTTCGTCCGGAATGTCGCCCTCCAGCCATTCCGAGCAGTCGCCGACGAATGCACCATCAGAATCCGCCCAGCACACCCATTCAGTTTCAATCTCGTCAAGATTCATAAGCATCGGCTTCTGACATGTTACGCACTGGCGTGACGGAGGCAACTCCTTGAGAACAACATTGCCAAGCGCAAGCACCCTTTTCTTTTGCTCGTCAGTCCAGCCCGTCATTCCAACGATGACAGGATGATTCATGCCGTTGCGCCGCATGCTGGCGACAAGGATGAGAGCGCCCCAGGCGAACGCCCCGTCGCCTGCCGTCACGACCGTTGTGGCCGGGTTCTTGCCTCCGATTGGTTTTTCGTTCGCCATATGTAGTTACCTTTTTAAACATGCCTGCTGGATTCTTGTCGGCAGACGTTGAACCGCTCGCTCATAATCAACAAATTTGAGCAATTATATCATATTGACCGTTAATGCGTCAACCAGTTCGACACCGCACGCCCCGGCTGTCACCAGGCGAACTGCACGACCGGGAACGCACCGCCTGCTCCAAGGCGTGCGTAGACCTCAGGCGCGTCGGCTATCGGATGCACCTCGTCCACAAACCCGTCGAGCGACAGCCTTCCAAGCTCCAGAAGCCTCAGAAACGCCATCGCATCGTCACGGTGCGTGAAATGCCCTGGATACGACTCGTGCCCCGGCCTTGCCCACGTGTGCGCGCCGATGAGCGTCACGCCGCGTCCATGCACCTTGTGGTAGTAGTCGATCGTGAAGTTCGAACTGCGCGTGCAACCGAGAAGAGCGACACGCCCCATAAACGCCATCGCGTTCAACACCGAGTCAAGTGCTTCGCCCCTTCCAGTGACCTCTATCGCAACCTTAACACCTCTCGCCTGTTCCCCCTTGAATATTGCGCTTTCGGGGTTCGGCGTCATCGACTTCAAGGTCTCGCTGAAATCCTCCGCCGTTGGATCAAGCGCAAAGTCCGCGCCAAGTTTCAAAGCCCGCTCGCGCTTTTCGGCGACCGGATCCGCCGCGAACACGGGCGCGGCGCCTGCGCACCTCAGAAGCATCACGGCGAGCTGTCCCAGAACACCCTGCCCCATCACAATCGCACTCTCGCCCATTTCGACGCCGCACTTGCGGATTGCCGCCATCGGAAATGTCGCGATGTGCGCAAGCGCCGCCGCCTCGAACGAGACGCCCTCAGGCAGAAGATAGGCGTTCTCCTCCGGCACGACGACATACTGCGAGTGGACGGTCCAGCTCATCGCGACGCGGTCGCCTGGCCTGAGCGACTTGACGCCTTCGCCTACGGTCTCCACCACACCCGACGAACTGTACCCGCCCTGACGCGGCCAGCGCGCCACACCGTCGTTCGTAAGGATGTTTACGTTTACTTCGCCAATGTAGTTCGCCCTTTCCGTTCCGCTCGAAACCGTCGAGCGCACGAGTCTTACAAGAACCTCGCCTGCCTTCGGCTCCGGAACAGCCCGCTCCACCAGCTCTACTTTGCGCGCTTCGGGAATGATGATGTTAACGCTTGTCATAACCGCATGCCTCCAGTGTGATTTCATGAACTCTCAAATCGTGGTCGTACATGTCATTGGGGTTGGACTTCTCGCCGCGCACGGTTTCTGCCAGTTCGCGAAGCTGGTCCATATAGCGGTCGGTCTGCACGCCGAGGTCGACGGTCTGTCGTCCTGCCGCATATCCGCCCGCCGCCTCTGATAGCGTAAGGTCGAGCGCAAGATGTTCGCCGTCAAAGCGCTCGATCGGGCAGAGGTCGATCGTGCCCTTCGTGCCGTCGATCCTGAGACGCCGGTGCGGCAGACCGCCCGGCACGCGGCTGCAGGAACGTATGAGCGCAGTCGCTCCCGGCCATTCGAGAAGCGAGGCGCAACGGTTGAGGCAGTCCGGTCCGTCGCCATTCGCCGTTCCCGTCACGTTCGTCGCCCGCACAAGCTCGCCTTCCATCATCGGCAGGATCATATCGATCAGGTGGCAACCGAGATTGTAGAGGATTCCACCCTTGAACGTACCGACGTATTTCTGGTACGAGTCGTCGCCATAATCATGGTTCATATCCGCCTCGATGTGCACTATGTCGCCGAGCCAGCCTTCTCGCACGGCCCTGTGGCAGAACCTCACGCCAGGGTTCGCCCGGAACATGTAGCCCATCTGCATCGGCAGGTTCTTTCTGCGGCACATCTCCACCACTTCGCGGTACGGACCCATCGTCTCGCCGCACGGCTTGTCGCAGTGCATCGGAACGCCGCGCTTCGCGTAGATACGGGCGATGTCCATAAGATCGTTGTTGGCGACTTCGATGAATACGACATCAATGTCCCTTATGGTCAGCGCCTCCGCCTCGCCGACAATCTTCAGTCCGTCGAGCGGCAGGGGATCTGCGCGGTAGGACGGCGTCGTCCGCGCGCGGTCATCCGCTACAGCGACGATCTCGAAGTCGTCCTTCATTTTGGAGAGCGTCAGCAACTTGCCTGCCGAATGCTCATGCTTGAGACCGTAGAACAATGTGCGCAAAGGTCGTTTCATTTGCCTACATAATCCTTTCCGAAAAACCAGATCATCGCGGGCAGCAGCAGAATGGCGCCAAAGAAGTAAAACGCGCCAAGAGAGGCGATGCCCGCCCGCATCGACAAGCGGTCGCTCATCCAGCCGAGAACGGCGGGCGCGAGCGAGCCCATCAGGAACGCCATGCATCCCGTAATACCTGTGGCGGCGCTTCTGTAGCGCGGCTCGATGCAATCGAACATTGCAGGATAATGCGCTGCGTCGTAGACGCCCATGGTGAAGCCGAGGACGGAAAGCGCCGCGCAGCATGTTCCGAAATCACCCGCCTTTGCTACCCATACGACTGGCGCGATGCAGAGAAGGAATCCCAGCGCGGACACCTCAAGCCTGATTTGCGGCCTCTTTGCGCCGAACCTGTCTATCGCCTTCGCCGTCAGGACGCAACTTACGAGCGCGAACACGTTCAGCCAAAGAACGCCGTGCAGAGCGGCCTTCGCCGTCCCAACGCCTTCGAAACTGCGCGTCATGAACATCGGCATCCAGAGCCGCAGACCTAGATTGCCGTACATGAAGAACCCGAACGCGACGGCAATAAGAACGGCCGTCGGCTTCTTGAGAAGCGCAAAGAACGCTTCCTTTATCGAGGCTTCGTCCTTACCGCTTCCAGACTCTTCCGCGACTGGCTCGGGACGCATCCCCGCCTGCATCGCAACCGCCCATGCGACGCCGCCTGCGCCCATGATCCAGAACGCCCAGCGCCACGCGCCTTCTCCCTGCTCGGCCAGGATGCCGCCGAAGAGGCTTGAGAGGACGATGCCCGAATACACCGCGCCCTGAAACAACGCCATCGCCGTCGAACGCGTCTCGACGTGGTACTTTGATATGAGAGCATAGCTCGCCGGCGCAATGCAGCACTGTCCAAGCGCGTTCAGAACGCCGTAGAAAAGAATCATGCCGCCGACGCCCTTCGCAAAGCCACTGCCCAGTATGCCGACGGAGAAGAGAATCGTACCGGCGACAAGCACGCGCTTGCGTCCAAGCAGGTCGGCGGCAAGCCCGGATACCACAAGCGCGAGTCCGAACACCGCTCCGAACACAGTGCCAACCGCGCCAAGCTGCGCATCGGTGACGCCGTATTTGAGGAACTCAAGCCGGATCTGCGGCAACGCAGCGCTGTAGAGCTGGCGCGAGCCGAGTTCGATGAAGAACGCCACGAACAGGAACGCCAGAAGCCGCCACTTGTAGTCAAGGCATCTCATGTCGTCGCGGTCACCTCAACACATTGGAGCCTGGATGGAGGGCAGCGTCCCTGCCGTTCCAGCGGAACGTGCCGGAAAGCCCTTCCGGCAGGACAACGGTACCGGTCGCATTGCCGCCGCCGAACGAAAGGTCAAGCTTAACGTCGCCCTTGGGCGTGGGCGTGGAGCTGCGGATGCGCTTCAGGTGCCCTGGCTGCGGATCGACCAGGACCTTCCCGTAGAACGGCGCGGCGCTCTGCACGCCTGCGACGCCCGTGTGCAGGTGCCAGAGCGGATGCGAACCCCAGCCGTGGCAATCGCTTCTGGAGTTCCTCTCGGGCGTCTCGAGGATTGTCGACAGGTTCCAGTCGAGGCAGTCGCGCCAGAAGCCGAGGTTGCCGAAGAACAGGTCGGCGCGACGGAACTTGAAATACGTCGAGAAGAGATAGTGCTTGTAGTAGATTGTGCCGCGCGCAAGATCCGGCGTCTCCACAAGAGCCTTGAAACACCGTGCCGCCTCGTCCCCCGTGACCACGTCTGCCAGAAGCGCAAGGCACTGCGAATGCTCGCTGAACTCAGTCTTGCCGACGTTCGATGCGAAAAGCGACTTCTCCTCGCACCAGAACGCGGCCTTGATGGCCGACTTGAGCCGCTCGGCCCTGTCGCGCCAGTATGCCGACAGAGCCGCGTCGCCGACTGCATCCTCGGCTATCACGGCCGACAGCATTGCATGCAGGTACTGCAGATTCATCTCCGCATTGGGATTTCCCGAGTCGCCGTCCGGCGGCACGCCGTAGTTCCACTGCGGGGCGACCACCCAGTCGACGAAGTTCCACCCGGGCGTCTTGCGGAGGAGCCCGTCGTCCCGTGCGAATTCGTCCATGCCCATCAGCGTATGGTTGAGGCCGGGAAGCTTCGCCTTGAGCCATGCGCGGTTCGCATGGTTCCATGCGTAGTCGCCGAACATCATCGCCTCGCAGCACGTGAAGCCGAGAGCCTCCTGCGTACCTCGCGTAGGGCAGTTCATCGATATCTGCCCGTTCTCGCGCCTGTCGGCGTCGTAGAGGTTTATGGCGTTGCGTACGATTCGATCCTCGGTGTCGAACAGCCCCGAGACAAGATACTGGAGACGGCTGTCGCCCGGGTACATCTGCTGCTCGTAGTACGGGCAGTCGAAGAACATCTCGTGCATGCACATCTGAAGCGAACGTGCGCATACGGGCTGCATCTTCATGACGAACCCGTCGTCGCATTCGAACGAGGCTGCCATCTCCACCGGATAGCGAGTCTCGGCTATTTCAACCCCGTCCAGGGCCAAAGGCTCGTCCGCCGTCTCGATCGCAATCCTGCACCAGCGTCCGCAGCGCCACCACGGCGTTGTGAAGCGCGCGCCTGGGCGCCCGTCACAGATGAACACGTCGCCGAACGGACGCGCCATGTCCAGACCCTCGAACGCGGCGCGGTCGCCCTTCTTCCCGTCCGGTCCCGTAAGACACTCCGCCCAGTCCCAGCTTACGCGCGCGCCCTTGCCGCCAGAAACAGAAAGGCACGGATACGCACAGTAGTAGTCGCCGAGATCCCACCATGCCGTGACTTTCGCATTGGCGGGAACGACGGTGCCGGCCGCCAGCACGTCGAACCCGCGCCTGACCGCGCCAGGCGCCTTGCGCTCGTGCATCATGTCCCTGAGCGGAGACGGGAAGAGCTTCCATCCCTGCACGACCAGGCCTGCCCACGTCTTCACGGGACCGCGCACGACAACCGCGTCGGACCATGCCCCGGCGTCCGGCTCCTCGTCAAGAAGGCCCGTCCCGCGAACCTCGCACTGCGAACCGACGCCGAACGCGCCGGACTTCCCCTTGTGCGTCATTCGTGTGCCGACGAGAGGCGCGACCTTCCACTTCGCCCTGCCGGTCGAAAGCTGCCTGTCGTATGCACCGCCGGCCTTGACTATGAAACCGCCGCGTATCGACACCTGCGAGAGCGGCGCATGTTCGCCGACCTGCCAGCAGACCGCCTCGAGACGGTGCTCGCCGGGCGCAAGACCCCAGACGCGGTAGCTCTCGTAGTTCCAGCGGTTCGGGAGCCCGCGCATCGGACCGCGCGCAATCTCCCTTCCGTCGAGAAGTAGGATGAACCGCTCGTCCGCCGACACGTCGATTTCCAGCGGTTCTTCCGTCGCCGTGAAGTCGTTGCGGAAGCGAAAGAACGACTGCGGCATCTTCGCCAGCGTCTCCGGCGTGGTGCGCGTCTCGGAGAACACCGCCCTTCCCCACACGTCGCTGCCCTTCGCCCATATCCACGACGCCTCGTCTATCGGCTGCTGCACGCGAACGTTCGTGTCGCCCCGCGAATGCCGCTCTGCGCGAAACACCCTCTCGACCGTCGCCGCATGCAGCGACATGACCGCCGCGCATACCGCCGCACAGACCCATTTGACCTTCCAAGCATCCGTCGTCATCGCAAGCAGACTCCTCATATCGTCATGACGATCTTGCCCCGGTTCTCGCCCGCGACCATCATGCGATGGGCCTCGGCGGCCTCGGTTACCGGCAGGACCTTGTGGATGAACGGCGCGAACCGGCCGCTCTCGAACGCAGGCCACACGTCGCGGACAAGCCCGGCGAGTATCTGCGCCTTCTCCGCGCTCGTGCGCGACCTGAGCGTCGAGCCGATGACGCGCAGGTTCTTGCGCCACAGGAGATTTACGTCGAGCGTCGTCTCGTTACCCGCCATCGACGCGAGCGAAATCCAGCGTCCGCGGTAAGGCATGGTCGCGATGCACTTTCCCATAAGCGGCCCGCCGACGGGATCGATCGCGACATTCGGCGGATTCGCCGCAAGCGTCGCCACGAGATCGTCCTTGAACCTGTTGCTCACGACATCCGCTCCGACGCCCTTGCAGAACTCGCCGTTTTCGTCGCTCGCCACCTGCGCGACAACCTTCGCGCCGAAGACATGCTTTGCGAGCTGGATCGTGGCGATGCCAAGCCCGCCCTCGCCGCCGTTGATGAAGAATGTCTCTCCTTTCTGGATTTCGCCGACGATCTTCAGGTTCAGATAGGCAGTCGCGTACACCTCCGGGACGCCGGCGGCCTGCTCGAACGAAAAGCCCTTCGGCAGAGGCATGCACATCCCCTCCGGGACGGCCACGCGCTCTGCGTAGCCACCGCCGCCGAGAAGCGCGCACACCGCATCGCCAGGCTTGAAGCGGCCGCCCGCAGGAGCTTCAAGCACCACGCCCGAGCACTCGAGCCCCGGCCATTCCGGCCACTCGGGCGGCGGCGCGTAGGTGCCTGCGCGCTGCATCACGTCCGCACGGTTCAGCGCGCACGCCTTAACCTCCAGGAGCACATTGAAATCGCCGCCGAGCTGCGGCTCGCCGACCTCTTTCCACTCAAAGGCGCCGTTGGCGCCGATAGTCATCGCCTTCATCTTATTTTCTGTCCTTTGGATAAATCGCCTTGATTGGCGTGCCCCGCTTTAGCCTTCATGCGCTCCACCGACCACATGCGGAACGCGCTCGGCCAGGGCGCGAGGATGTCACTGAAGTATCCCGCCTCGATAACAGGGCGGTACTTGGTGAACCGCGCCTGGAAGCATGCCTCGCTCTGCGAGCCTATCGGCCGCTGCTGGCCGTGGTAGAACTCGCCGAGGCGCGTCGTGATGCACTGCATGGCGTTTGCCCACATGAGCCGCGCGACGCGCCGCCACTTCCCGTCGCCCGTCAGTTCCGAAAGCTCCTCAAGGTCGGGCACTGCTATCGACCCCCACGAATCGATCCCCTGATGCTCCGCGCTCACCGCCGTTCCGCCGATCGTGTGCCAGCCGTGCTTCGCTATGTCCGTCTCAGGCCCGTACACGCCGTCGCAGAAGAACATCCAGCTCGTGAAGTACGCCGCCGCCTTCTCGGCCCGCTCCAGATGCTTCGCGTCGCCCGTTATGCGATATAGCGAAAGCGATCCGTTGAGGAACGGCCAGGCCGTCTCCTTGTCGATGCAGCAGCAGTCGATGGCGCCTGCCGTGCATTCGAAACGGTCGAGGTCGCGCTTGAAGTAGAAGTCGCTTGCCCTGAGCGCGGCGTCGAGGTATTTGCGCTCCTTCGTCTCGCCGTAAAGCTCGACAAGCGCAGGAATGAGAAATCCGCCGATCGTCCCGGCCTGCGCCGCCGGGCGGCCGTCGACGCGCCAGCTCTTGCCGAAGCCCCATTCGTCCGACCAGTGCCCGACGAAGAAGTCGCAGATGCCGCGCGCGAACCTGACGTATTCCGGCTTGTCCACGCCGTGCGCCGCAAGAAGCCGCTTCATTCTCACCGCCTCCGCCGCAGCCCAACCCATGTTGCAGGCATCCGCCGGACGCCGCTCGACGCGATCGGCCTCGAAGTTGAACTGGTAGCATGTGTGGAGAAGCCCGCTCGGCTGCTGCGTGGCGACGAAGGCGTCGAACACTCCGACGGCCTTCTTGAGGAGCGCGTCGTCGTCCGTCGCAAACGCCTTGACGGCGAGCATCCGCGCATTGAGGAAGTTCTGCCCGGCCCAGCCGACCTCGAACGTCTGGCAGTATGTGCCGAGAGTGGTCCAGTATTCCCACTTCATGCGCTCGGCCATCTCTTCGCGCGTGATGCGCATCGCCGCGCAGTCGTGCCCCATGCGGTTTATGTAGTGCTCGTTCACGAGCCATTTGCCCCTGTAGGGATAGAGCAGGGAATGGATGTAGCGTATGCCGAGGTCGAACACCTCGTCGTCCGTCAGGCACGGCTCCAGCTGCGGATCGAGCAGGTTGAGCGCATGGTCGATGAGCGCGGCGTAGGCATAGCCCGTCCACTTCGGCCGGCATACGCACACATGGCTCTTCGAAGTGAAAGTCTCGCCTGCGCCGAGCGTTATGTACGTGTCGTAGCGCGGGCCGAACACTCCCTTCGACTCGTATGTGACAGGAGCTTCCGTGACGGGGCGGTAGATTACGTGTTCGTATCGCCCGTCCGCAAGCTCCAGCGAACACGCGCTCACCAGCGACGACTTCGTGTCGTTCGCGGCGAATACGGCGAGGCCTGTCGATCCGTTCTCGGTAAGCGTGCAGCTCGGCACGCCCGTGCGCTCGTACGAAAACACCCACGGCTCACCCTCGCACGAAAGTCCCTTCGGCGTCTTGAGCGCACCGAACTCGTTGCCGTTGTAGTTGACGCACGGTATCAGGTAGCGGTCCGCGGCAAACATGTCGCGCACGCGCAGTTCGTCCTTGAACCTGACCGGCGCGTCGCCAACGTTCTTCACAGTGCGCGTAATGGCATACGCGTCGCCGCCCAGACATTCTACCTTCTGGTCGGCAAGGCGAAGCGACGGGGCCGGCGCCTTCCACGGCACCAGTTCCGCAAGCGCGGCGGAACGATCCGCCACAAGACCTTTCTCGCCGAACAGGACGGCCCCGCCTGCATCCGCAAGGGATGCGGCGGCATTCCCCTTCTTCCTGAGGATCGCAAGATTGCGAATCCAGAACGTACACTTCATGCCTCTCGGATTCGCGCCAAGCCGTATCGCCTTGACGTCCGCAAGGTCCATTTCGCCGTCCAGCGTCACATACCGGCGTTCCCACTTGCCGACCGGCGCATTGTACGGAAGCATCTTCGCCTCCTTCGACCCGTCCGCATGGACAAGCATGAGATACTGCCCGGCGAAATCGTTCTCGACCTTGTCCTGCGCAGACTTCACCTCGAACTCCATCATGCGGGCGCCCTCCAGTCCTTCCCGCGGCAAGGAAAGTTCGTGCACAGGATAGAACCACCTGTCGACGGACGGATCGGTCCAGCCGAAGTCGAAGCGCATCGCCTGCTCGGCCTCGTCGAATGCCGCGCCGTACGTCTGCGCCGACGTGTTGCGCTTCCACGCCCCGGCAGAGCGCCATTCGACCGGGACGCGTTCAAGCTCCGCCAGGAATCGCCTTTCAAGAAGGAGCGGCGCGCAGAACCGGCTTGAACGCCTGCCTCCGAAAACACCCGCAAGCTCAAGCGTGGTTTCGCCGCCGCCGCCGTCTTCCGGCGCGAGGACGCAGTCGAACACCGCAGGACCTGAACCTCGCGGCCCCAGACCAAAAGGCACGGTCGGCAGCCCGCGAAGCCTCGCACCGGCTACCTCGACCGTTCCCGTCTTGGCCGTGTCGCCGAGATTCCAGACGAACACTCGCACACGCCCCGTCTCCTCCTTGAGCACCGCACGCGTCTTCTGGTCGGATATCTCGAAGTCCCTCTTGTCGAATTCGGCGCGAACGATCACCGAAAGGTCTTCGTCGTCGCGAGCGACATACGGCCTAACCTTCCCGCACGGCCGAGGCTGGACGTCCGCCGTGAGCCCGTGCAGCCCAGACACGTATGCCGGATAGCGCGTCGCCTCCAGTTCCAGCGTCCCGCCTTTCGCCGCCACGGTCGAGCGCATGCCGCAGAGGTCGGCAAGCCGATACTCTCCGTCCGGCGCGGCGATGGTCATTGCACGCCGAAGGTCGCATTGCGCCGAGATCGGGTTTCGCGCCGCAATGTTAGGGCGGATGGTCGCCGTGTCGATCGTCGAGACGGACCAGTATGCGACCGTCTGCGAACCATCGGGCTGCACGAAGAGATACGCCCGCAAGCCCTCTCCTGCCTTGATTTCGCCGGCAAGCCTGGCCGAGACCAGTTCGCGGACCATCGTACCGATGGCGGCATACACCGGCTTCACCGTCCCGTCGCGCCGCATCACGCCCCAGTCCTTCGCGCCGTTCGCCTCGTTGTACGCACCGAACACGAAATGGTAGTTGCGCGACACGCCGGCCATTTGCAGGGCCACTTGGGCTTTCGGGTAGAACTCGGCGAGGACAAGCTCCTGCTCGGGCGAATGCATCATCATCCCCGGCATCACGCTCTGCCTTTTCGAATGGCCTTCGAGGTGAGTGCTGCACTCCGTCACCCATATCGCGCGCCCTTCGGCGCCGACCCTCGTCAGGTTCTCGCGAATGGCCGCAAAAGTCTCTGGATACTGCGCAATCGGCTCGTAGACGTGGTAGTTGAACACGTCGCCGAACTTGTCCGCGTCGTTTGCCGACAGCACGGCGGCATACCTGCTCCCTGGCTT
This sequence comes from uncultured bacterium, assembly GCA_902776615.1. Classification (GTDB taxonomy): domain Bacteria; phylum Verrucomicrobiota; class Kiritimatiellia; order RFP12; family UBA1067; genus UBA1067. The sequence goes on along the minus strand of CACYQU010000002.1, from coordinate 41,155 downwards.
GCGGCAGAGCGCCCCCGGAAGCACCGGCATGTCGGGACGCGCCGACTTGAAGCCGAGATAGGCGGCCTTGAGCGCGGCCGCATAGTCCCAAACCGGCTCCGGCGCGAATCCTATGTCCGGCTCGTTCCAGAACTCCCAGTCGCCCATGCGCTCTCCAAAGCCGATGGCGACCTGCGAGCAGAAGCGGTGGACGGCATTGAGATCCAGCGGCAGCTTTACGCTCCTCCCGGCCCAGTCCGGCGCATCATGGAACATTCCCGAGACAAGGATGCCCCGCTCGTTTAGAAGCCTTGCATTGTGCAGGTAATGTCCGAGCACGGGCGGACGGCCCGGGCCGCGATCGACTTTGCGCCAGCTCAGGCGCTCGCGGACGTGCGGAACGCCCGCAAGCCGGATGAGGTCGCTTACCGTCCGGAACGTGTCGCCGCCGTTCCACGGACACAGGAACACACCCTTTCCCGATATGCCGCTCTGTGCAGAGTCGACGCCGTAGAAAGAGCCGCAATCAAGCGGTCCATCCGTCTGTCTTGGCACGACGGCGAACGTCACATCCTCCTCACCGCAGCGAAGATGGTAGTAGCCTGTCGTGAGAGGGTCAAGCGCAATCACGCCGTCGGCGCCAACTGCGATCTCCGCCGCAAGCGTGCGCCCGCGCCAGTCGCAAAGCGTCCACACCGAACCCGGGGACGCGCCTCGCGCAAGAGGTGCGCACCCCTCCTCGCACACATGGCCCGGCGCATCAAGGACGACGGCGGCGCGGATGTCCGTTGCGGCAGCGGCAAGGCCTGCGACTGCCGCCAAGGCTATGCGACTTGCAGACAAAACCTACTTGATTATGATAAGCAAGCCGCTGGGACGATAGACATATACGCTCTTTCCATCGGCAGAATATTTGATTTCCCAGTCAGACGGGAAATCGGCAGACTTTGTGAACTTGCCGGTGATTCCATTCTGGGCGTCAATAATCTTGTAGAACTTGCTGTCCGCCTCTTTGTCAAACGCCGAAATGTCGGCGATCTTCAGCGTCAGCCCAGAGATGTCCTGCTTCTGGTCGAACCGCACCTTACCGCATCCCGTCGCGTCGCCTGCGATTTCCAGCGTGCCGGAGAGGGATTGAAGCGTCTTGTGGAAACTGATTGTTCCGCCGATGCTCGGCGCAATCGTGCCATTTACGGTGACATGTGTGCAGTAGCGGACTTCGCCATCGCCCTCGATGCCGCCGAGTGTCGCCGCCGTATGCTTGCTGGTGTCGCTCTGGTAGCCCGAGGCGTAGGTGCAGAACGACGCAATGCCGCCGTTCTTCAGGACAAGCTTCGTACCGGACGGAATCAGGTTGTCGCCACCGCGCTGCTGGAAGGTCGTGCCGTCAACGATCGTGGGACCGTTGTAGTCAGCCGCCACCATCAGGCAGACGGCCTTTTCCTGGGCAAGAATTCCGCGCGCCTCGATGCCGCCGTCCGGAGCGCCCGACGTCGCCTTGACGAGCGGACGGTACCAGAAGAGGTTCTTGTTGTTGGAGGTGTCGAACACCGCGCCGCCGGAGCCGATCGCGAATTTAACGCCGTCCCATTTGGAATCTGACGAATTGCGGATGAACGACGCCCTGACGACCTTGTCATCGACTTGGTCTTCGTCCGCCTTGCTATAGCCGGAAGCGCTCTGGATTGCGCCGCCGTCGAAAAGGAACGTCACGTCCGGCTGGTCCTTGGTGAGGTCCAACGCCAGCTGGTTCACGCGCATTGTGCCGTTCGTCCCGAGACGCACGACAGTGGGATTGCCAGACGTCACGCCTTGAGTAATGCGAAAAGTCTCGACATTGAGGAATCCGCCATCGCGGACGGTGGTCAGCGCCGGCGCATTCAACGCATTGAGCCATTCGACTTTCGGGAAGTCAACGGTGCCGCCGCAGATGTCTGCCTGAGCGTAGTTCGCCATCGTGACAAAGCGCGTGTCTGTCTGCGGGGTGGAAAGAACTCCGCCTTCCTTGACAAAGAGTCGTCCCTTGATTCCACTGCCGGTAGCAGAGCCGGCGGTAACATAAAGCATGCCGTCGTTCACGGTCGTCCCGCCAGTCGCCGACGCGATCATCGTGACGCCATTGGTGATTTCAAGCGCGCCTAAGACAACCAAGCGCCCGATATCGTTCGTGCGACTTGCTCCGGGGCTGAGTACAGTCGTTCCTGCCCAAGTGTCTTTCACCCGGAATATCGTATTCGTCGGGTACGACAACCCGCCGACGGTCTCGCCCTTAACAAGGCCGCCGAAGACGAGTCGTGCGTTCGCGTTGGCACCAGTGTAGAAAGTTGTGCCGTTTTTCACGAATACAGTACGGTTGGAATGGATGGCGAAGGAGCCCTCTTGGTTGAAGAGCGTATGGTTTGAACCCTTGATCCAGATATTGGCCTCCGGGTCGTCGGGGACGGCACCGAGCGACGTGTCGCCGTATGTGGCGTTCAAAACAAGAATGCCGCCATCGGTCGATTCAAGGTGCGTTCCACCGTTGTATGTGGCACCCGTCGCGTAGAGGTAGGTCGTCCCTTTGCCGCTGAAGTGGAGGCCGCCGTCGGACGCTCCGCCGGACTCTGCATTGCGGAACGGAACAGGCAGATACAGCTTTTGCGAAACGGCATTGGAAATGACTGCGCCGCCTTCGCCTACGCTGAGGCGGGCGTTTGTCCATGTCGTAGCAGTCGTGGAAAGCATCGTAGCCAAGGTAGGAGAACCTGAGTAGAGGTAGCACGGAACGACAGAGGTGCCTGATGCGACGTTGGCCAGAACGCCGCCGTCGAAATGGACGAACCCGTATTGCTGTCCGTCGATTCGCATCGCGTCCTTGCAGACAAGTTCAAGGACGCCGCCATCGACGATGTTGAATCCGTATTTGTCCTTGTAGGAGCTTGCGTCTGTTCCAGGCTGGAACGGGCGCAACTGCCACGCGCGGAAAAGTCCACCTTCGCCAACCGTGATGGTTTGACCCGCAGTCTTGAGCGGAAGCGCGCTATTCTTGAAGTTGCACAGCGCATGTGCAGTGTTAACTGACATGTCAAACGTACCGTTGGTTATGACCATCGACACCGAGCGTAGAATCGGGTATTGCGTCCCGGAGTTGCCGGCGGCTCCGACTTTCACATTCGCGCCGCCCGTGATGACTACCTCGTCGCCGTCAAGGAAGAAATTCCCCCCATCGCCAACGACGCCCGCGCCAGTGCCGCCGCTTACGGTGGAAGCACCGCCGTCAAAGACAAGCTTGCCGACACTGTGCTTGAGGCGCTTGAAGGTGTTGTTCGCGCCCTTAAGGACGAGCGTCCCATCGCCCGCCTTGTTGAAGCGTCCTGCAGCGGAGTCGGTTGTCTGCGTCACGTTGCCGGTCACGGTCTTCGTGTCTCCGGCGGCAACAGTTGTCGTGCCGTTTGGATTGTCAAGCGACGCGACTGTTTCCTCAGCCGCCGAAGCATTCGGCGCAATGACGCCAATCGCAACCGCCGTCGCACAGATTGTCAGTAGTTTCTTCATATTCGTGTTTCCTTTCTGTAAAGGGTAAGTGTATTATAGCATATTTCACTTCCGCACAACGGTACGATTCCGCAGAATAGACAGGCACTTTTGCGAAGCCGCACACGGACGCACCACGCGCATTCCGCGTGCGTCTGTGGCTATGCTGCATGGTGCGTTGCTTTTCATGCGTTCAGCGCTTGCACATCAGCGGGACGGACGAGAAGCCTTCCGGCCGGTCGTAGAGTTCACAGTGGCAGTCGCCGAGGTGCTTCACCTTGAAGCCGTTCGCCTTGTATTCCTCGTAGTTGAATGCATTGAGCTCGTCTATGGCGATCTGGTGGAACCTGTCGAAGTCGGGCCACCACTCCCAACCGCTTCCGAAGTCGTTGTAGAGAAACGCGTCCGCACACTGCTTGCCGAGCTCGGGCGTGACATAGAACGCGCCCATCGCAAGAACATTGACACCATTGCCCGTTATCGCGCGGAATGCGGCAGGAACCGATTCCACAACGCCGGCATGCACCCCGGGACACTTCGACGCGGCGATATGAATACCCATACCCGTCCCGCAGAAAATGAGCGCTCGCTCGAACTCCTTCTCGGTTATCATCGCGCCGACGCGCAGCCCGATGCGGTGGAACATGAGCTCGGTGTCGCCGGGATCCGAATCGGCCTTGACGCCTATGTCCGTGACCGTCCAGCCCTTCTTTTCAAGGTACTCCTTTATGGCCTCCTTCAGCGGATAGCCCGCGAAGTCGGCCGCCATCAGAATCTGCTTGTCCTTTACCGTCTTCATCGCTGTTGTGCTCCTTTGCTTGATTGACAGCTGCATTATACATCATTCCGGCAATCTCCCGCAATACCTGTATAGACAGGATGCGGTGGGATGTGGTATACTCATTCGCATGAAAGCAAGGGAAATCGTAAGACGGCTGGTCAAGGACATAATGGCCGGCGCATACTCCGAAACCGGAAAGCTCCCGAGCGAGGCGGCGCTTTCGGATGCGTTCGGAGTCTCGCGCATGACGCTGCGCGGTGCGCTGGACGAACTTCGCCGACAGGGCCTCATAGAGAAGCGCAACGGCAGCGGCTCCTTCCTCACGAAACGGGGCTGCAGGCGAAGCGGGCTCATAGGTCTCGTCATCCCCGACTACGAATCGTACGAGTTCTTCTCGGAGATAAAGAAGGAGACAGAGCGGCTCGCCGCGCGCCTCGGCTACCGCGTCGCGCTCGTCTTCTCGAACGAGCAAAAGCACGAATCGCTTGTGCGCGACATAAGGCGCAAAGTTCGCGAGCTTGCGGTCGGCCGCGCGGAAGGGGCGATCTTCAGGCCATTCGTAAGCGAGAAGATGAGCGCGACGAACAAGGAGATCGCCAGCATCTTCAAGCATGCGGAGATTCCAGTGGTGCTGATCGATTCCGACATCATCATGCCGCCGAACCGCAGCAGCTGCGATCTTGTCGCCGTAAACAACGTGAATGCGGGAAGGCTCATAGCGGATCATCTGCACGACTGCGGCTACAGACGCATCGCCTTCCTTATGGAGAGAGGAAAGCCGTTCGCGAACGCCAACTGGAGCAACCGCCTCTTCGGGCTGGCGGGCGAGCTGGCTCTTCTCGAATGCGAGGAAGGAGTGCGCAAGCTCAACTTCTCTCCGGATGACGCGCGCGAACTCGGCAGACTTCTAAGAAGCCGCTCGCGCCCTGAGGCCGTCGTTTGCGGCAATGACGAGCAGGCTGTCCGGCTGGCCGAAACACTCGCACGTCTCGGAAAGCGCGTTCCCGACGACATCGCCGTTGTAGGATTCGATGACATCGCGGCTGCACGACTGGCGAACCCTCCTCTCACGACGATTTCGCAGCCCGTGAGAAAACTTGCGGCAACCGCCTTCAAGACGCTCCTCGCGCGAATCCGCAACCCCGAGAGCGAACCGAGGGAAATCCTCCTTGACGCGCCGCTGATCGTACGGCGCTCGACTGCGGCGAAGGAGGCCTAGCGCTTGCCGCCGGCGAGCGTCTCGGCCATGTTGAGATAGTAGGCGCGTATTCGCTCGTAGGCGTTGATTATATCAAGCTCGCCCAGCACGCGCACAGATGAGCCGGGATCCTGCCGAATTCGCGTAGTTTTGCAATTGCCTCAACCATCAATCTGTTGCAGATTGATTCCAGTCACGCTTGATGTTGGGTGCGCAAGCAGGGGAAGCCGATATTTGATATAATCTTCTTGCGTCAAAACGACCGCACTGGAGTGTCCACTATTATCAGAAGGAGCAGACTATGGCATGTTTCACGGTTCCGCTTGCGACAGCAGCGGCGGCATCTATCATAAAAAACACACTTCCGGCCAACGCCAGGCGAACCACGTTCGCCACCAAGCTCGGCTGGCTGGGGAAGATGATGTTCGGCGGAAGCCTGCTTCTCGCGATAGAGCATGTGTATCATGGCGAAGTGACTCTCACGCCGCCGTTCCTCACTGCGATCGCGGAAGGTCCTGAAGCCGTCAGCGAAATGCTTCACGAGATGGCAACGCGCGGGGTCGCCATGACGGTTCTCGTCATTGCCGTGTGGGCCGCAATGGTGGTCTTTTCCACATTCGCCGAACGCAAGAGGCAATATGTGTGAACTTATGACGATTGCGGCCGCAGTCGCGTTCACCGTCTGGCACTTCGCCGCAGGCAGACGCAACAACGCCGTATTCACGACAATGCTCATGTTCTGGGGTGCGGCGCTGATGTGGTCGGTGGACTGTGTCGCCGGGGCCATCGAGGGCGAGCCCCTTCTGGATCTCTCGCGGCACGATTTCATGCTCGGCGCGATAATACTTGCGGCCGGTCTTTCCGTATTCGCGATTCTTTCCGCGCTGCAACGGAGAAATGCCAGGTCTGCATGACAGGTTCGAGACCCTTAAACGCAATCTTGCGCAAATGGGTTCGGCGGCAGTCGCCTTCTCTGGCGGCGCCGATTCGACCCTGCTGCTCTGCGCGGCGCAGGATGCGCTTGGCGACAGGGTGCTGTCGGTGACAGCATCATCGAAGGCGTTCCCGTCCGGCGAATTGGATGACGCGCGCCAATTCTGCCTCGCACGAGGCGTGCGCCATGAAGTGGTGGCGCTCGACCTTCTTTCCGTTCCGCAATTCGCGGAGAACCATCCGGACCGCTGCTACCACTGCAAAAAGGCGATATTCGCCGAAATATGCCGCGTCGCGGCGGAGCGCGGATTCTTGCACGTCGCCGAGGGCTCAATAACGGACGACGACGCAGACTATCGTCCGGGAAAGCGCGCCATCGCCGAACTTGGCGTGGAAAGTCCGCTCCGCAACGCAGGCTTCACAAAGAGAGATGTGCGCGAACTGCTTTGCGCAATGGGCGTTACTGCGGCGGCAAAACCGGCGTCGGCGTGCCTCGCTTCGCGATTTCCGTACGGAGAGCGCATTTCCGCGGACGCGCTCGAACGGGTCGAAAACGCAGAGCGGTTCATTCGCGCACTGATTCCGCCACATTCGCAACTGCGCGTGCGGTCTCATGGCACGCTTGCGCGGATAGAGGTTTCGCCGCATGCGATGGATGCCGCCATGTCGCAGCGAGTGAAAATCGCCGCAGAAATGAAACGGCTTGGCTTCGCTTACGCCGCACTTGATCTTTCAGGATACAGAACAGGGAGCTTGAATGAAACACTGTGATGTGGACAACATCGGCTTTGCGCGACTGGATTTGCAGCGCAAGGCGCGCCAAGGCGTCGGAGAGGTCGTCTATGGCGAAGGCAAGACATCCGGCCAGATAGCGGAGATACTGTCGTCGCTGGCGCGACACGGCCAGACGCCGGCCCTTGTTACGCGGATTGACGAAGAAAAGGCGAAGGCCGTGGCGGCGGCGCTGGGCGACGATTTTACATACTTCGCCGAAGCCCGGATGGGACGCATGGGAGCAAACAGGCCGTGCGACGGAATCGGCACAATAGCGGTCGCCTGCGCGGGCACGAGCGACATATATGTGGCGGAAGAAGCGGCGCTCGTCGCAGAGGCGCTGGGCAACAAGGTGTGCAGGCTGTATGATGTTGGCGTTGCGGGGCTGCACAGGCTTCTTGCCTGCGCCGACGACCTCAAGTCTGCCCGCGTTGTAGTGGCTGTCGCCGGAATGGAGGGCGCCCTGCCAAGCGTCATAGGCGGTCTCGTGGACGCGCCTGTAATTGCAGTGCCCACCAGCGTGGGCTACGGAACATCTTTCGGCGGCATAACCGCGCTCTTGGCCATGCTCAATTCGTGCGCCGCAGGCGTGAGCGTGGTCAATATCGACAATGGTTTTGGCGCGGGCTTTCTCGCAAGCCGCATAAACCACATGAAAGGAAATGCATGAAGACGCTCTACCTCGACTGCCAGATGGGGGCCGCTGGCGACATGCTGTCATCCGCATTGCTTGGACTCGCGCCATCCCCTGACGAGGCACTCGCCGAACTGAACGGAATCGGCGTACCCCGCGTGGTCTACAAGCGCGAAACCGTCTCGAAATGCGGCATAGCGTCAACCCGTATCGCCGTATTGGTAAATGGCGAGGAAGAAGGCGCCGGCCACCACACGCATCACCACGGGCACCACCACCATCACGCGCACAGGTCGCTCGCGGACGTTCTCCACATCATCGACGGGCTTTCGCTCGACCGGAGAACAAGGGACAATGTCGCAAGGGTGTACGAAGCCGTGGCCGCAGCGGAATCGCGGGCTCACGGGCAACCGGCAGGCGAGATTCATTTTCACGAAGTTGGCGCGATGGACGCCATCGCCGACATAGCAGCATTCTGCCATCTTCTGCAAAAGATCGCCCCTGACGAAGTTGTGGTTTCGCCGGTACATGTCGGCTGCGGCTCTGTCGTCTGCGCCCACGGCGCGCTGCCCGTCCCCGCCCCTGCGACGGCGTTCCTTCTGGAGGGGATTCCGTCATATTCCGACGGCGCGCCCGTTGGCGAACTGTGCACGCCGACAGGCGCGGCATTGCTCAAATGCTTCGCCACGTCATTCGGACCGCAGCCTCTCATGCGCGTGGAAGCGATTGGCTATGGAGCCGGCGCGAAAGACTTCGAGCGTGCGAATGTGGTGCGCGCCCTTCTTGGCGAACGCATGCACTGCGCCGCCTCTGACGGGACCGTATGCGAACTGGAGTTCAATGTGGACGATATGACCGGCGAAGAACTGTCATACGCATCAAACCGCATCTTCGCCGCAGGCGCAAAGGATGTGTCGTTCACGCCTGTGCTCATGAAGAAAGGCCGCCCCGGAACACTGGCAACCGTCATATGTGCGCCAGACGACAGGCCGGCCGTCGTTTCAGCAATCTTCACGCACACCTCCACGCTTGGAATGCGCGAAAAAGCCTGTCGCCGATACACGCTCGACCGCAAGACGGAAACCATCACACTGAAGGATGGCTCAACCATCCGCCGCAAAATCGCCCAAGGATACGGCGTTCGCAAATCGAAGTGGGAGGCCGACGATTTGACCGCATTGGCCGGCAGAACCGGCATGTCGCTTTCAGAAACGAAAGCGAGCCTGGAGCGCCGCCATCCGGCGGACGGCCTCAAAGCCTGATCGTTCCGGCGGCAAGTTCGCGGCGATAATCCCCAACGGTGCGGCGCACCCCTTCTTCAAGCGATATCTCGCTCTTCCAACCGAGCGAACGGATAAGCGAAGTGTCGCAGAGCTTGCGGGGGGTTCCGTCGGGCTTGGAGGAATCCCACGATATCTCTGCGGGGCATCCGGTCGCCGCCTTGATCGTCTCGGCGAGGCGTTTTATCGATACCTCCTCGCCGGAACCGACGTTCATGAGATCCGGCGGATTGTCGAGCGCAAGCGCGAAGAGGCATGCCGATGCAAGGTCATCCACATGCAAGAACTCTCTTAGCGGCGAGCCGCTGCCCCAAAGCGGAACCTTTGCGTCGCCGTTCTCGCGCGCAGTCTCGAACTTGCGTATCATCGTCGGCAGAACATGGCCGTGGACAATATCGTAGTTGTCGCCCGGACCGTACAGATTGGTCGGCATGAGCGAATGGTAGAGAAGTCCCCTGTCCCTGCGCAGAAACTCGCACAGCTTGAGCCCCGATATCTTCGCAAGGGCGTAGCCTTCGTTGGTCTTTTCCAGTTCGCTCGTAAGCAGCGCGCTCTCGGGAATGGGCTGTGGCGCCATTCTCGGATAGATGCATGTAGAGCCAAGGAAGAGCAGCCGCTTGACTCCCGTCTCCGCAGCAGCCCAAACCGTATTGAGCGCAATCATCTCATTCTCGTAAAGAAAGAGAGCGTTCGCGGCGGAGTTTGCGCCAATGCCTCCGACACGCGCCGCCGCGATCACCGCCACGTCGGGACGCTCGGCCTCGTAAAACGACCTCACCGCACGCGGATCGAGAAGATCCAATTCGGCGTGAGTTCTCGTAACCACGTCAGAACAGCCCGCCGCCGCAAGAGCGCGGCATACCGCCGAGCCGACCATTCCGCGATGGCCGGCGACATACACTTTTCTGCCTGCTAGATTCTTTGCGTCGATATTCATGCGATATAGTATACCATATTCCACCAAGCGCCGGCACAACGGGGAAGATTTTGGTATCATATTGTCCAGACAAACAAACCGATGGCAAAAGGAGCAAAATGACAATGGAAGGACTTGCAGCACTCATCTATCTGGGATGCTACGCCGATGCGCAGAATCCGCTTGGCCTTAAGACTGTCGAACTCGACACCGCAACCGGCGAAATGAGAATCACATCCGAACATCGCGTGTCGAACGCAATCTACCAGGCCGTTTCGCCAGACGGGAAGACGCTGTATTCATGCACTGGCGACGGGCTTGCATCGTTTCAACTGGCAGCGGACGGATCGATTGCGGAACGGACAGACGAAATCGCACTCGGCAAATGCGTCTGCCATGTCGCCGCGATGCAGGACGGCAAGCACGTCGTATTCGCCGACTACACAGGCGGCTTCGCGGGCTCCGTGGAGGTTTCGGGCGGACGTTTCGCAAACCCGGTTCTGCACCGGCACGAAGGATGCGGACCGAACCTGCCGCGCCAAAGCCATGCACACTGCCACCAGGCGCTGCCCATGCCAGACGGCAAAAGCTATTGCGTCGTCGATCTCGGACTGGACGAAGTCGTCATGTATCCTGAAGGCCGCGTATTCAAAACGAGTCCCGTCGGCGCCGGACCGCGGCACCTTGCATTCCACCCGAACGGACGGCTCGCTTTCCTCGCCAGCGAACTGGGAAATCTCGTGTCGTCGCTGTCGTGGAGCGACAAGGATGGTTTCCGTTTGATCGCGTCCCTGCCCACACGCGAGCATCCCGATCCGTCGGACATCACTGCATCAGACAGCACAAACCTCGCCGCAGCGATTCGCCTGTCGCCGGACATGAAGCGCGTCATAGTCTCCAACCGAGGCGAAAACTCACTTGCTGCATACGACTTCGACGAAACCACCGGTCAGATCAAGTTCAAGGAGAGAACCAAGCTCGAAGGCAGCTGGCCGCGCGACTTCATATTCGTAGACGAAACGCTTGTTCTCGTGGCGATGGAACGTTCGGGCGAAATCCTTTCCCTGCGATACAACAGTATGACAGGAGCGTTCACCCGGCTCTCCGCGCTAAGGGGGCTGAACCGTCCCGTATCGCTGCTGCATATCTCACGCAAAGCACGCTAAGTTCGCGAAACAACCTTGAAACGAAACTTCGCGTACTTCGCGAAGTTGGCGTGAAACTTCCATCTGAGGATTTTGGATTCAATGCGAGGCAGCGTCAAGGCAGTCCGCAGACCTCTGGCTCAAGAGCGATTCCAAACCGGAGACGGACTCGCCTTTTCATGATCTCGACAAGCGCAAGGAAGTCAGACGCCGTCGCGGAGCTGTCGCATACGATGACATTCGCATGACTCTCCCACACGCGAGCCCCGCCGACGCGCATCCCTTTGCAGCCAGCCGCCTCGAGGAGACGTCCGGCATGATCGCCCGGCGGATTCTTGAACACGCTGCCTTTCGTGCCTGAAGGGAACTTGGCGCGCCGGGCGAGATATTCGGCGGCATCTCCGCGCGGAAGGTCGTCGACAAGCTCGAAATCCTGTATCTCGCCTTCGATCGACGAACGCCTGTAGCCGAAACCGCATTCCGAGGCATCAAGCCATCGGCCATCGACCTTGACGCGCTTGAGCACTTCGGAAAAAGAGTGCCCGAAAGCGCCGGCGTTCATCTTTATCCACCCGCCGACAGTCCCCGGTATGCCGGCCATCCAGGGTATGCCCAGCAACGAGCCTTTCATGCCTGCGCGCCCCTTGACGGTTACATACTCTTCCCCCGTCTCAAGGTCGCTCCGCCATGTATTGGTGCCGGCCCCGATCCAGATTCTGCGCTCGGGCGGGAGCTCCCACGAAGCGACCGGCTTTGACAGCGCGATTATGTCGCCCGCCCCCAATATGAGCGTCACATCTCCTTCGCGCATCGTGCGCCGCGCATGCCACCAGGCCTCTTCGCAGGATCGGGCGAGATAAAACCTTGGGGTGACGCATTCCGGCGCACGGTTGCCGGACAACCGCCGGCAGGCGGCGTACAGGTCTGCCGCATCACCGCCCTCGACAGGCGGTTCGAACGCGGCATATGTAGGACAGAGAACAACTTCGTCCGCGCCGTCAAACGCCGCCGGAAAGTCTTTCAGCAGAGCCTTCGTGCGCGAATAGCGGTGAGGCTGGAAAAGAACCCTCAATCTTCCACGGCATATTTCGCGCGCCATACCGACAGCGCACGCCATCTCGGTGGGATGGTGCGCATAATCGGTGACGACCGTCATTCCGTCCTCGCTGCGCAATATCTGGAAACGCCTGTCTGGAAGCTTCGACACTACGCCGCGCAGTGCGGCGGTTATCGCAGATATGGAATGGCCGCGTCTCAAGGCCACTTCTGCGGCGGCGCGAGCGTTCGCGCGATTATGCGGCGCAAGCGCCGAAAGCACGGCGTCAAGTTCGGCGACAGGGGCCAGACTTTCGGACTCCACGACATCCGCAGCCTGACGCTTCGCCGCCTCGTAACAGGCGAGATAATCGGCAAACGTCCTGAAATGGTCGGGGTGGTCGTATTCGCAGTTTGTGACGACAAGCGTTTTCGCGTGATAGAGGGCGAGAGTGCCGTCGGATTCGTCAGCCTCGACCACGAGCACCCGCGCGCGAGACGTCTTCCCGTCGACGCACCCGGCGACCGGGAAATCGCCTGTCTCGCCTCCTATCGCCCACTCCACGCTTTCGCCAAGCGCAATCAGCAGTCTGGCGGTGAATGTAGCGGTGGTGGTCTTGCCGTGCGAACCGCAAACCGCCACGGAATCGCAGTCGCCGACAATCCGCGCCAGAGTCTCACCGCGCGAAACGACACGTTCCGCCGCGACGATTTCCGGATGATTCGCAGGAACCGCCGGCGTGACGACGACAAGATCGACGCCTCTCACGTGCGCAGGGTCGTGTCCGCAATAAACGGCGATGCCCTGCGATTCGAGCCATGCCGTGCGAAGCGAAGGCGCAAGGTCGCATCCGGACACGTCATGTCCGCGCGCCTTCAGCAGCACCGCCAGACCGGCCATGCCAACCCCGCCTATGCCTATGAGATGCACTTTCATCGTGTTACGCAAACTCCATTTTGCCGATTCTGTCTTTTCCGGGATGCATTGTCGCGTCATTATACCATTTTGCGTGCTGCGGCGCAGACGGCTAGTGGCGAGGATGAAGCTTGTGGATCTCCGCGAAACGCGCGGCATCGACATGCGTGTATATCTGGGTCGTGCCGATGTCGGCGTGGCCGAGAAGCTCCTGGATTACGCGTATGTCGGCGCCATGAGACAGCATGTGCGACGCGAAGCAGTGCCGCAAAACATGCGGAGAGATGCGCTCTGCGGCGATTCCGGCGGCAGCCGCCCTTTCGCGGATTATCTTGAACACGCCCTGACGCGTAAAAGGCCGTCCCAGACGGGTGAGGAACATGTGCGTCTCGGCGAGATCGCCCTTGGAAAACACACCCCGCCCCGACGCGAAGTAGGCTTCAAGCGCCCGCCCCGCGGCGGATCCAAGAGGCACGATTCTCTCTTTGGACCCTTTGCCCATCACCCTCAGAAGTTCGCCTTCGGCCACTATGTCGTCCATCTTGAGATCGCACAGCTCCGATACGCGCAGACCACAGCCGTACAACGTCTCCAGCATCGCCCTGTCGCGCAGTTCGCGCGGCTCCAAGCCGTCGATCGCGTCCAGCATGGAGGCGACCTCATCCTCCGACAGCACGCGCGGCAAGGGAATCGCCTTCTTTTGCGTATCCATCAGCTCGGCGGGGTTTGAGGATATTATGCGGCACTCTTTCAGATATTTCAGCCACATGCGAATGGCTGCGGCCCTCCGCGCGCGAGTGGAATCCTTGAGACCGGCCTCCCGCTCGCCACGCAGGAACCGGGCTATGTCGTCGCGCGTGACATCTGCGGCGGACGTCTTTCCGCGGCCGCGAAGCCACTCGCCGAAGAACATGAGATCGCGGTCGTACGCCTCGCATGTGTTCGCGGACATGCCGCGCTCGAATCGCAACGCGAGCGAAAACGCAGAGATCGCGTCAGACAGCGTCACAGCCTTGCAAGAAAGTCGTCGATGAAGTCACGCATCACCGCCTTGGCCGCATCACCCGCCGCGACGACCTCATCATGCGAAAGAGGCCTCAGCGAAATGCCGGCCGCAAGATTCGTCACCAGGGAAAGCCCCGCAACCTTTATCCCGCACGCTTTTGCGAACACCGCTTCGGGGACGGTGGACATTCCGACGACGTCGGCGCCTTGCGCCTTGTATGCGCGAATCTCGGCAGGCGTCTCGTAGCACGGCCCGGACGCATAGGCGTAAACGCCATCCATCGCCCTTACGCCCAGGCGGTTCGCGCTCGCGTGCATAAGCTCGGCCAGCCGCCGCGCGTAGACCTCGGTCATGTCGGGAAAGCGCGCGCCCCACTCGGGCACATGCTCGCCGATGAAAGGCGAAAGCCCGGTGGTGTTTATGTGGTCGCGTATGATCACGAAGTCCCCCGGCCTCAAGGCGGGGTTTATTCCGCCGGAAGCATTCGTCAGCAAGACGGTGGAACAACCCATTCTGCGGAGAATCTCGACCGGCAGCACGACAGGCTCCCAGCCTGCGCCCTCGTAGTAATGGCGCCGGCCGCACCACGCCGCAACGCGACGGCCCCGGCGCGTGTAGAGCACGAATTCGCCGGAATGCCCGACGACCGTCGAAGCGCCGAGACCCGGTATCTCGGAATAGGTCAACCGCAATATCACATCGTCCATCTGCAGGGCCTCGCCCCACCCGCTTCCGAGAAGTATGCCGATATCCGGCGGACGCTCAAAGCAGACGTCCGGGAAATAACCTGCCGTGCTGTCGAAACTTTTCGCGTTCATGACTACAACTCGCCAAAGAGGACTTTCAGCTTGTCGCCGGTAACCGGTTTCGCTATGATCTTCGCAAAGAGCGTCATGTCGTAGGTCGAGCCTACATCAACATCGGCTGTTACCGCCACGACCGGTATCTCGGCCAGCGCACGTTCGCGGTGCATGGCCTCGGCAAGCTGAGTGCCGTCCATTTCGGGCATCCACATATCGGTAAGTACGACGTCCGGCTTCCACTCGCCCATGATCTCGAGCGCCTTTTTGCCGTTCTCGGCAAAGCGGATGTCCTTCACTTTCATGTTGGTGAGATGTATGCCGAGAATCTTGCGGTTCATCACCATGTCGTCCACGACGAGCACGCGATCGGGCACTTTGGCCATTCTGAGCGACTTCTCGGCAGACACCGGCGCGGACGGCAGATTGTCCAGCACGCGCAGGTTCGGAATGTCGATCACGAACGTCGTACCCTTTCCAAGTTCGCTTTCGGCGTATATGGTGCCGCCAATCGCGTCTACCATGCGCTTCACGATCGGCAATCCGAGGCCCGTGCCCTTCACTTCGCCCGCGCCCGCCTTCATGCGGCTCGCGATATCCTGCACGAACGGATCGAACAGCTTGGACAGCTTTTCACGCGTCATGCCGCGCCCGGTGTCGGAAATCTCCATGTGAAGCGTATTGCTGATGGCGCTCCAGCTGACGGATATCTTTATCTCGCCGGAGTCGGTGAACTTCGCCGCGTTGCCGACCAGGTTGATGAGAATCTGCCTGAAGCCCTGCTGCGACATCTCCACGACCGGTATCGTGCCTTCTGGCGGCGCGTCGATGACAAGCGCGACGCCGTGCTTGCGTACGCGATAGCCGAATATCGCAGGCATCTCCATCAGCAGCTGGTCCACGCGGCACACGCCGCTTCTCATGTTCATCGCGCCCGCCTCGAGTTTCGAGAGGTCGAGAATGTCGTTGATGAGCTCCAGCAGAGCATTGGAACTGAGCAGGATACCCTCGATGTATTCGTTGCGCTGCTTTTCGTCGATATTCGGACGCGCAAGGAATTCGGCGAAACCGATTACGGCGTTCAGCGGCGTGCGAAGTTCGTGCGACATCATCGCGAGGAAGCGCGTCTTCGCCTGGGCGTGGTCTTCGGCCATCTTGGCGGCCTTGTTGGCAAGCTTCGTCTGGCGCCACAGCAGAAGCCCCATCAGAACCGCGAACACCATCCCGGCGAATATTATGTAGAACGCGGTGACGAAAAGAACGCGCTTCAGCTCTTCTGCGGTGTAGCCGAAGAGCCTGTGCTCGAGGGAGCGCTCGGCCATCGCCTCCATAAACATGTCCTGCACGGCGGCCGACCCTATGTCGTTGGCGACCTTGCGGATGATCGACTTCAACTCATCCGGCACAAGGCGGTTGGCAAACATCTCGAACTCCACCTGCGGATCCTCCGCGCCCAGCATGGCGGCCGAATTCTCGGGAACCGGCAGAGCGATTACCGACGTGTGCGACTGGGCGATTTTCTCGACTTCCGCAGGATACGGAACCCAGAAATCCGTCTCGCCGCGAAGGAATTTGGCCTCGGCGGTCTCCTTGTCGGTCTGCGCCTGCGGCGTGAAGTTCAGCCCCGTGCGGCGCGAGAGCTCGGCGAGAAGTCTGGCGGCGAACCCCGTCGGCTTGCCGCTGTCGTCGAATATCTGGAAAGGCCACGGCGAGAAGTCTATCGTAATCGGCGCGGGATTCTTCAGCCTCTTCGAGAGCCACTCGCTCTCGTCGAGCGAAAGCGACGCCATGTTGCTGCGTTTTCCGTAATGGCGCTCGCTTATCATGCGCTGGTACTTCGGGAAGTCGTCGCAGACGGCCTCCATCGCCGACTCGAGTTCGTCGAAGACCTCTTCGCTTGCGGTGGAAGTGCAGATGTACATCGGATGGGCCGTGTAGACGTGAAGCGCGACTTCGTTCATCAGTTCATGGCTCTCCACATCGATGCAGGCATCGATTTCACCGCTGAAGTAGGCGGCGAGCATGGCCTTGTCGGTCGAGAACTCCCTGTACGTAACGCCGGAGTCCTCTTCGTCGAACTGGCGCTTCGCGCGTGCGCCGCTGACGGTTCCGGCAAGAAGGCCTACCCTCATGCCGCGCCATGTCGATGGCTCGCCCGGCTTGTAGTTGCTGCCGGGATGCACCCACAGATATACGCGCAGCATCCCGATCGGCGTATGCGTGAAGAGATATTCCTTGCGCCTCTGCGGCGAAAAGCCTATCCCGCCGATGAGGTCTAGCCGGCCGTCCCTTACGGCCTCAAGGCTCTCGTCGTAGCCACCGTAGACGTAGTCGAGCGTCCAGTGGGTGTAGCCGCATATCGTCTTGAGCCAGTTCTTGAGCGAACCTGACATGTCGCCGTTGTCGTCGACGTCGAACATGTCGCCGCGGCGGTAGGCCGCAACCCTCACGCGCTTCTGCGGCTTGGGCACGCCAAGCAGCTGCTCGCGCCACACGTCGATAAGGTCGATGTTGTCGATGTAGAAATCGCGATATGCCCTGCCCAGCCTCTCAAGAAGCTGCGGCTTGTCTTTCCGGACGCCGAAATAGACGTTCTTGTCGCCGATCGGCACCACTTCCACGACTCCCTCGGGCCTGCGGCCGAAAGGGGTGTAGAGGAAGAGAACGTCGATCTCGCCCGCCGTAAGCGCCTCGACGGCGCCTGCGCTCGTAGGATACTCCACGTATTTTGGCGTCAGCCGCGCATGGCGGAAGAAGTCTTCGCGGTCTTCGCTCTGGCCCTGCGAGACGGGCGAATAGCCGACTATCATTCTCGGCCATTCGGTTATCTTCGTCGACATCATCGACATCGCGCGCGAAGGCGTCGCGTAGAGACCGTAGTGCATGCGCCCCAGAGGCTGGAGGGGGAAATTGTAGTTTTCCTTCGTCTTTGGGGTACGGAATACGGAGCATATGACCTCGGCGTTGGTCTCGTCGACCATTCCGTCCGCGCCGTATGGAACCTTCACCGGCTCCACGCCGGCTGCGCGGAAGACTTCGCACATCACGGCGACGGCAAACCTGCTGTCGGACGCCGCCCAGAAATCCAGATCGGGATCTCTCACGCACTCTGCGACCTTGACCGTTTCTGCGAAAGCCGCGGCGCAGCAGAGGCATGCAGCGAACGCCGCCGCCATGCGCACCTTCATCGACGCTGGAGAAACATGCATCATCTCAGAATTTCGCATCGGCAACCGTGGGTACGATTTCGAACACGCGGCTCACCTTAGTTATGTCGAACACGATCTTCGGCGCGGGCTGAAGCGCCGCGAGAATCACCTTTCCTCCGCCGGCCTTCGCCTTCTGCAGAACCTGAACGAGAACGCCCAGCCCGCTGGAATCGATATGCACCATGCGGCTCAAATCGAAAAGAACATTGTCCCCGTCGGCCATCTGCGCCATTATGTCGTCGCGAACCCCGGGGGCGACGCTGGCGACGAAACGCCCGTCGATCGCAACCGTAAGTAGACGACCCTCTTTCTTTATGTCATGTGCCATAGCACCAATCCTTTCCTTCGTTGAAGCTTTCAGTTGAATTGAATCCAGTCTTTCTTCAGACTTGCGGCGAACGGGGCGCCCTCCGCAACCGCGCCGCGCATGGCGGCGAGCACCCTCGCCACGGGATCGCGCCCGAACGTGCGCAAGTCGCCGATGGTTCCGCGCCGGACGATCCACCGCGCCGCATTGTAGACCGTGCGCCGCGAGAACGCGCCCTCGGCGCCGTCCGCGCCGAGCACCTCGTCGAGAGCGGCAGTCCACGCGACACGCGCCGCAGCGATGTCGCACACCGGCACGTCCGCCGGGCGGAACTTCCACTCCACCGCCTTCGAATAGAGCGCGTCGCCGAGCGCTTCCGCGCGATCGACCGCCCGCCACCTGTATGCGCCGCGCGCGATGAGCCGCGCGTCGCCCGCACCGAGCACCGCCTTGTTGATGTTCCTCGCGACAAATCCCTTCACGCCTTCGCCCGCGCGCAGCCTGTCGCCCGCCAGAAGCAGCCCCGCCCCTCTGTTCATGAGAAGCCGCGCCGCCTCGATCCACGGCAGTTCGCCGGGATCCAGCCGCTTCACCGAAGCGAACATCGTCTCGCCGCGCTCTCCCGCGACGTCGAAGTAGCCATGGAGAAGCTCCTGTATCATGAGGCGGTTTTCGTCGTGGCGGATTCGCCACGGGGTCTTGGCCGTGCAGAAATCGACGTCCACGCCGAGCTTCGCCGTCCACTTCTCCGACACGGGCTTGAGCGCCGCATCGATCGCCGCGAGATCCGCAGAGCCGGCGCCCTCCTCGGCGACCACGTAGAAATCAAGGTCGTTCGAGAGGCCGCCGCCGATCGCGCCGCCTTCGCCGCGCCCGTAGCCGCCGCCGAGCACGATCCCCCAGAGGCGGGGGATGCGCATGGCGTCGACCTCGGCGCCGACCGCGCCAATCGTCTCGTCGACGATGCGGTCGATCTCGGGCATGTCTCCTGCGACGTGGCGGCCCATGTCAGCCAAGCCTCCCATACGATTTGCCGCGAAGGAAATGCCACAGCTTTCTCAGCCACGCGAAGCCGGTTCCTATGCGGCGCGCAAGGCCCGGCTCTTCCATATCCATCCACGCGCCGGTGTCAGGATCTATCACGCGGTTGCCGATTACGATCTTGTTCTCGAAATCGAGACCGGTTCCGATATACGTGTCGAGCCCCACGACAGTCCGCTTGAGACGCGTGCCTTCGCCGACGAACGAACCGCTCGACACGATCACGTCGCCATCCAGCGTAACGTTGCGCGCGAACCAGGTGTTGTCGCACAGAAGAACCGGCGCCTTGACGCTGCTGCCGTGCTCGATGACGACATTGCGCCCGAGATGCACGTTCTTCTCCGCCGAATAGCCCGGCAGAGTGAACTGCCCGGGATCGTGCAGCACCATGAAATTCGTCTCGTGCCACGCCTTCAGCCCGTTGATTCTTATGCCATTGTCCTTTATGCGCATCCACTTGCCGCCGACTCTCCGGTAGACGCCGAGGGGCGTTCTGGCGCACTCTTCGGGGGAAACCGGCTCGAATATCACGTCCCTCGAGACTGTGTCCGAAAGGCACAGCCCCCACACGACGACAAGCCCGTCGGAAAGATTCTGCGTGAGCGTCGAGGATACGCCGACAAGGTCGTCCAGCCCGCGAGGCGGCTTGTCGCCGGGGAATTTCTCGTAGAAGACTGCGTAGCCCTTCTCTTCGGACGGCAAATACTCCTCGGCGAGGCTTTTCGAATAGTGCCAGTCGAGAACGCCCGTAAGCACCACGTCGAATTTCATGGCGTGCTCGATACCGTAGTCGATTATCCGGCGGCCGGCTATCGGCAGCTCGGACGGACTGCGCCCGGGGAACAACTCGGAAACCCACTCCGTCTCGCGGACGGATGGCACGAAAAGGATGCTCTCAAGGGAATCTGTCAATACGCACCCTTTCCGCCGAGAATCGCCGGCACGGTCTTCAAAAGTATGACGATATCCTTCCACAGGCTGGGCGCGAGAATGTATTCCTTGTCGAGCCGCACCTGCTCGTGGAACGGAATCTCGCTTCTGCCCATTATCTGCCACAGGCAGGTTATGCCCGGAATCACATCCAGACGCTTGCGGTCTTCAAGCGTGTATTCCTGCACCTCTTTGGGCACCGGCGGACGCGGCCCGACGAGGCTCATGTCGCCAATGAAGACATTCCACAGCTGCGGCAGCTCGTCAAGACTCGTACGCCGCAGAATCTTGCCTACCTTCGTTATGCGCGGATCGTTCTTCATCTTGAATATGACGCCGTCCTTGGACTCGTTCCGGGACATCAGCTCGGCCTTTCGGGCTTCGGCGTCGATGTACATGCTGCGGAACTTGTAGAACTTGAAATGCCGCCCGTAGCGGCCTACGCGAACCTGGGAGAAGAACACAGGACCGGGACTCGTGAACTTGACTGCCGCGGCGATGCCGAGGAACACAGGCGCGAGGATGACCATTCCAAGCCCGCTGCCCACGATATCCATCAACCGCTTCAGCGCATACGACAGCCCTACGGTGAACTTCCACGCCCTCAGCCTTATGCTGCGGCGAGTGTTGCCGTGACGCCTCGCCGCCAGCTCGCGTATGAGCTGGTCGAGGTCTGCATCCTTGGTTCTTTCGAGAAGACTTTCCATGCGAAACGCCCGCTTGCGTCAGAGCAGGGCTTGAAGCTCCTTTATCTTCGCGACGAGGCTCTTCGACTCGTCAAGCTTCTGCAGCTTGGCGGCGTTCCTGAGCTCTATCGCGACGTTTGCCACGGCCTCGTCGCCCGCGGCGAGGGCGTTGCCCTTGAGCGCATGGGCGGCGCGGTCGAGCGCGATCCAGTCCTGCGAGGCGATGGCCGCCTCGCTCTCGGACAGCTTCTGGCCGAGCGACTCGACGTATTCGTTGTAGATCTCGCCGACGACATCCTCGTCGCCGAACTGGCTCATCAGATACTCTTTGCAGCAGTCTTTCATTGTCATCCTCCGGGTTATGCTTCGACGTGGAATTCGATCGGAATGAAATATATGGTCTCGTTGAGGTTTTCGTAGCGGCTGCGCGAGATGCCGTTGCACAGTTCGCGCGTAATCAGCCGGCCGCGGCCGCGCCCGCTGTACTCCTTGTTCTTCAGCTCGAAGGCGACTGCGCTGTCGCCCGCGGCGACCTCGACGCTCGGCGGCGGAGTGCCGCAGTCCCAGACGGTAAGCTCGGCGAAATCGCGCACGCGCCTGAGGCGAATGCTCGCCACGGCGCTCAGGCGCTCGCGCGTATCGACGCCGTGGTCGTGCACGTTCATGAGAACCTCTTCGAAAACGAGCTGCACGCGGTTGACGAGATCGTCGCCCCATCCGCTGGCGTGGCACCATTCGCCCACCGCCACCGCAGCATCGGCGATGTCGTCGGGCTTGAGCGATACCGTCGATTCGTAGATGCCGTCCAGCTTGAGCCTTTTGCCGAAAATGAGCATCGTCACGTCGTCGGCGTAGTTGGTGTAGCCGTATGCCTCCACGGCATGCACGAACTTCTGCGGCGTGGCGACGATCGAACCGTCGAGACGGGCCGTGGACATAAGCTCGTACGCGATCTTCCTCAAAAGCTCGACCGGCACGGGCTGCAGGTTTTTCGGATCGCGCGCGACGTCGTAGATGCCGTCGGAGAACACTACGCAGGTAGCGGTCGGCGAGAGTTCGGTCTTCACCACATCCGCGTGGGAATAGACGGTATCCGGCATGAGGCCGATAGGCATGCCGCCCTTCTTTTCGGGATTCACGTCGATGATGTCGCCTGCGCCCGGTTCGATCACTACAAGGTCGGGCGCGCCGCAGCTTATCCACTCCACCTCGTTCTTGAGGGGCCTGTGTATGCCGATGATCGCCGTCATGTACGTAACGTCCGCAAGATGGCGGCGGAAGAACTGCTGCAGCAGGTTCGCGATATCGCTCGGCGACATCGAAACCACGCCGTCGCGCCGCGTAAACTGTTTCAGGAAGGCCTGGATGGCCGTCATGGCCAGCGCCGCGCTCGTACCGTGGCCCTGTATGTCGCCGAGAACATAGAGGTACACGCCTTCGCCGAACTGCATCGCCTCGTAAAGGTCGCCGCTGACCACCTCCTTCGGCTTCCAGACGGTCGAGTAGAAGCCGCGGTCGGTCATCACGACTCTTGTCGGCAGCATGCTGTGCTGGACGTTCGCCGCGAGAGACTGCGAGGCATGCTGCTCCTCTATCTGGCGCTCGATGAACTGCTCGATGCGCCGCGAGGCGACGACACTCTGTATTCTGCGCAGCATCACCTGGGGCTTCGCCGACTTCGGCAGGTAGTAGCTGTTGGCGTCCAGCAGGATTTTCTTGAGGAATCCGCTCCCCTCCTCGGGATCGAGCGCCGTAATGAAGAAGATAGGCAGCGTAGGGTCGTAGCCGCGAATGATGTCGCGGAACATGAAGCCATCCATGTCGCCCATCATGATGTCGGTGATGACGGCCCTCAGCTCGACATCCTCCTCCTTGAGCACGGCAACGGCTTTCTCGACAGAATCTACGGCGACAGGCACATACCCCACACTTTTAAGCTTGGCGCTTATTGTGAGGCGAATCAACTTTTCATCATCGACGATCAAGATCTTCGATGTGATGTCATGTATGTTGGCCATATGTCTTTTCCCTCTTAACCTAGGGAAGATAGTATACCAAATATTGGATTGGCCTGCAAATAGGGGGTGCCCTATGGCAGAAGCTTGTCGAGACGCTGAGGACTGACGGGAACCGGTGTTTTCAGTTCCGGCGCAAAAAGCGATATGCGATATTCCTCGAGCATCCATCTGAACTCCGCAAGCACCGCCGCCGCAGGGCGCTTCCCCGCGTTTTTCTCTGCCAGCGCAGCACGATAGCGAGCCCAATACGGCGCAAAACGCGCTTCCTTCGAACGGTCGCCAGACGGATTTGTGCGGGCGCGGTCGAGCCGCACGGCGATTCCTTTGAAATAGCGCGAGTAATGCTTGAGCCGCGCCAGCGGAACAAGCCGCGGAACCCCGCGGTACAAGAGCCACGCCAGTTGGGTCGTCACCGATTCGACAGTCTCGTCGCAAAAGCCGCCCGCCGAAAGCCTGCCGTCCAGCTCCGCCGCAAGAACCAGCGAATCACTGAAAATGCGCGAAATCTCAGCCTCCGTCCGCACGACCTGCGCGACATCCTGCGCAATACGCGCTTTGAATGCGGATGCATCTCTCACGGGGTCGCGTCCTCGTACAAGCGCATCGCGCACAGCCCCTTCCACTATGTCTGACGCGATCCGGTCTTCGGGATAGTTCATCTCTTTCAGAAACATCGCCGCGCCGAACGGGAGGGTTTTCGCCTTGAAGGTGCATTTCACCTTGTTCTTCAGCGCAATCGAGAAAAGTCTGACAAGCCCTGCGGCATGCTCGGCCTCGGCCTCTTCCCTGCCTGGATAGAGCCTCACGCTGACGCCTGTTCCCTCGTCGTGCAGCGCGGCATGGCTTTCGACCTTCCAGCCTGCGCTACCCTCTACCGACATTTCGTCCAGCGACGGGAAATCCCACGCGACATGCACCTTTGGCGAGGCTTCCGCCTCCGTCCCGCCGGAACCGCCACATACCTTCGCAAGAACCTCGCGGACATCGCGCGACGACGCCAGAATCTTGCCGTCATCATCGTCGATGACGGTGTATCGCACTTTCAGATGCGGCGGCGGCTCCAGTCCGCGCCATGCATCGGCAGGAATCCTGAACCCCCATTCAGAGTATACCGCGCGGCGCACGGCCTCTTCCAGCGTTTCGGAGCCAGGCCTGAGCATGGATGACAGAATACTCAGCTTCTCGTCAAGCGGAGTAAGCACGCGTCGGAGCGAAGACGGAAGCACCGACAGCATCCATGCGAGTTTTGACGGGAGCGCGCCGGGCACGAGCCAGTCCGATCGCCAAAGCAAGAGCGCCGCAGCATCGCGTTTCTTCACAGTGCATGTTATGCCGTCGGACTCGGAATCGTCGGGCGAATGGCGGTACGAAAGGCGCATCTTCGCACCGCCGACATGAATCGAGTCCGGGAAGTCCGCGCTTCCGCCGCCATCGGACGGAATCCAGTCTGCGCGCTTGAGACGAAACGCCGCCCGCTCGGCCGCGCTCGCCCGCGCGAGCCACTTTCTGAGCGCATCGGCCGAACATACCGCAGACGGGACGGTTCGGTCGAAGAAACGTTCCAGGCCGACTTGGTCGAAGAGGTCTGGACGGCGCAACTTCTCGGCGCGGCGGCGCAACTCGCCTATCACGGACGCGTTCTCGCGCACTTCGCGGGGCGGATGGGGAAACTCTCCTTCCACAAGGCCGAAGCGTATGAAAATCTCGCGCGCTCCCTTGGGGTCGATTCTCGAATAGTCGCATCTGCGCGACGGCACGACGACAAGTCCGTAGACCGTCACCTGCTCAATGGCACGCACGAAGCCAGTAGACGCCTCCCATGAAGGTTCGCGATAACTGCGGCGGCAAAGAGGGCCGGCCGCAGCCTCTATCCAACCGACATCTATGGCCGCCGCGTCGCACGCAAAGAGACGCGAGGTGTCCACCAATTCGCCGGCGACCACCCATTCCGGCGGTTTCTTGGCAAGAACGGAGCCCGGGTGCAGAGCGAAGCGCACTCCGTGCGCACCCCTGTAGTTGCGCTCTTCCGGATCGAACTTTCCGATTCGCGAAAGAAAGCCTGCCAGCAGCGCACGATGGACTGCGTCCGGTCCGCCATTATCGTTTTTCGTGTCCAACCCGAGCCTTGACGCCATGTCGCCTAGTTGCTGCACGAGGTCGCGCCACTCGCGCATCTTCGGGTAGGAAAGATAGTTGGTTTTGCAAAGCTTGCGCGTCTGGTTTTGAGACATGTCACGCGTCTCTTCGGAGAACCAGCGCCAAAGTCTCAAGGTGGACAGAAAGTCCGAGCCGGCGACACGCCATTTGGCGTGGGCCGCCTTCGCCTTGTCGCGCTCTTCGGCGGGACGCCGCCGCGGATCGTCACATGCGAGCCCGGCCACAATGGGCAGGGCAGAAGGCAGCACGGCCAAATCGGACGCGGCGAGCATTATCCGGGAAAGGCGCGGCTCGACCGGGATGCGCGCGAGCTTGCGGCCGATGGCAGTCAGCGAGGGAACGCCGTCCGTTCCCACAGCGACCGCGCCCAGCTCGACAAGTTCGTTCATGCCCTCGCGCACCCCTGCGGGGCGTGGCGGATCCATAAAAGGAAATTCCGCAATATCTCCAAGACCCAGGTCGAGCATCGTCAGTATGACACCTGCCAGCGACGAGCGCAGAATCTCCGGCGGAGTGTATGGCTCGCGCGAGGCAAAATCCTCCTCGGAATAAAGCCGTATGCAAACGCCCGGGCCAAGGCGTCCGCACCGACCTGTCCGCTGACGCGCGGAGGCTTGGGACACGCGCTCGATCTGAAGCCGCTGAATCTGCGTGCGATGTATGTAGCGTGATATGCGGGCGAGGCCGGAGTCCACAACATAGCGAATGCCCGGCAGAGTGACGGATGTCTCCGCGACATTTGTGGAAAGGATTATGCGGCGCCTGGCGGACATGGTGAACGCGCGGCGCTGCTCGCCAGACGGCAGAGAGGAATAAAGGGGTATGATGTCGTTTGCTTCTCCGAAACGTCCCTTCAGCCTCTCGGCGCTTTCGCGTATATCCCTTTCGCCCGAAAGGAACACCAGCACATCGCCATCGACAGGCAGCGACGCCACGGCGCGCAGGACATCGCCGGCCACGTCGCTCTCCTCGCCCTCTGGCGAAGGATTGTAGACGACATCGACCGGGTAAAGGCGGCCGGGAACCTCAATCACCGGCGCATTGCCGAAAAACCGCGAAAAGCCGGCGACATCCAGTGTGGCCGAAGAGACGACCACCTTTAAATCGCGTCGGCGCGCGATGAGCCGTTTCACGACTCCAAGCAGGAAATCTATGTTGAGCGAACGCTCGTGAGCCTCGTCGATGATTATCGTGTCATATGCCCTGAGAAACGGATCGTGGCGCGTTTCGGCCAAAAGCACGCCATCCGTCATGAACTTTATGCGTGTGTCGTCCGACACCTTCTTCTGAAAACGGTGCTGATAGCCGACTGTTCCGCCGACAGGGGTTTTCAACTCCTCGGCGACACGTTCCGCCATCGCAACAGTCGCCATGCGGCGCGGTTGAGTTACGGCTATGCGGCGTCCATCGGCCGCACGCCCCAGTTCAAGAGCCATCTTCGGCAGCTGGGTCGTCTTTCCGCTACCAGTATCACCACATACGATGACCACCTGATTTCGACGCATCGCATCGGCAATCTCGGCACGATGGGCAACAACAGGCAAATCCTGTGGATATTCTATGGCGATATCATGCAGTGACACCTGCACCTACCCTTCAGGCTTGAGCAGTTCCGACGGATCGAACCGAGGGGACTGTCCCCCGCCATTTTTCGGGGACTGTCCCCACGGATATGCGCCAAGTTCAACAAGCGCCTCGCCTGCAAGAAAGAGAGAACCGCAAATCAAAGTGGGGACAGTCCCCACTTTTGAAATGGCATTTTTGAGAGAATCAGCTGACACAGCGCATATTCCTGCACTTTTCATTTTACAGGCAACAGCCTCCGCCGAAAGCGAGCGGGGGTTGCCGGTCTTTACGGCAATGCCCATGCGAACAAATGGGGCCAGGGTGCGAAGCACCTCGTCCACATCCTTGTCGCCGCAAAAGCCTGCTATCAGATACTCTTGGCGAGGCATATGCACAAGAGCCTCGGCCAAAGCATGTGCCGCCGGGGGATTGTGCGCGCCATCGACTATGAAATTGCCGATAACCTGGAATCTTCCCGGCCAGACGACTGACTTGAATCCGTCCTCATAGTTCCTCGTTCCAAGTGTCTTAAGTGCAGCAATCGCAGTTGTGGCATTCTCTCTGTTAAATGGCCCCTGCAGGGCAAATTCGCAAGGAATATCATTTAGCGAGGCCTTTTCGGGTGCATATACAAAAGGGGCGCCAACTTCGTCCGCACGGCGCCGTATTACATCCAACACCTCGGCATCGTTTGCACCGACGACAACGGGGACTCCCGTTTTTATGATACCCGCCTTCTCTAAGGCAATTTTCGAGGGACTGTCCCCAAGCCAATCGCAATGGTCAAGCCCTATGCGAGTGATTACAGTGAGGACGGGTTTGCAGATATTTGTCGCATCCAAACGTCCGCCAAGACCGGTTTCAAGTATAGTGAAATCAGGCTTGCGCTCGGCATAAAGACTGAAAGCGACAGCGGTGAGAGCCTCGAAAAAGGTAAGGTCAACTGGGGACAGTCCCCGGTTGGATGGGGACTGCCCCCGGTTGGAAATTGCATTTTGGACCAAAATGGCGTGTTTTTCGAGAGTTTCGTCATCCGCCGGCGATCCATTAAGAAAGAAGCGCTCGTTCAGACGGACAAGGTGCGGCGAAGTATAGCGACCTGTTTTGAAGCCAGCCGCGCGAAGGCAAGAGTCCAAAATGGCGCACACAGCGCCCTTCCCGTTCGTGCCAGCGACATGAATCGCCCTCACTGCGTTCTGAGGATTGCCAAGGCTGGCGCATACATCACGAATAGCGTCCAATCCAGGACGCATTCCGAAACGCCGCTTTGCGGCAAGTTCCTCAATGAATTTCACAGTGAAACCGCCACGGCTGCGACCGAGCAGGCGGCATATCCAGCCAAAATGCACCATAGAAACTTGTCGGAAAGCAAAACCTTCTCCGGGCGGCCTGTATCGCCCGCTCCCCAGGCAAGATACATATACCGCAGTATTCCGGCAAGCACGAAAAGCGAAGTGACCCAAAGACCGGGGAAGCGATCCCCCATCTTCGAAGTAAGAGTGTAGACGAGATATTCTGCAAACGAAAGCCCGCCCGAAATGACAATGCAAAGCTTGAGCGTGTTTGGATGGTAGCGGCGCAGAACCTCGCGCGATTCGGCAGCGGTCTCCATTTCGTTCTTGCGCTTGCAGAATGCGAGAAACATCGAAAGCGTGAGAGTGCAGACGAGAAGCCAGATTGAAATGTACGCGGTTATTATCGCCGCACCGGCGACTGCACGAAGCACGAAGCCGGCAGAAAGCGTGACCACGTCAAGATACGGAATGCGCTTCATGAAGCCTGTGTAAAGGCATTGCATGACCGTGTAGGCAAGCACCGTGCCGAAAGCAAGCGTTCGGGAAGGAAGTATCATTACGACAAGAGCCGGATACGCGAAACCTATCGCAAAAAGCGTAAGGCCGACCCGCACGGCCGTCATTCGCGAGACAAGCCCGGACGCAACAGGGCGATGGCGCTTCACAGGATGCATGCGATCGGCATCGTAATCCGAAACGTCGTTCAGAAGATAGAAGGCGGACGAAACAAGGCAAAATGCCACAGCCATGGCAAACGCCATGAGAAACGATTCCCATCCGCGCACGATGTCGCGCTGGCTCGAATCCGCAACGGAAAAGAACCACGCCATCATTACAATGCCGTTTTTCGTCCACTGGTCAACGCGCAGAGTCCGCGACCACAGTCTGGCTATTTTCACAAGCTTTCTTCCGTCCGCCATTTTATCAACCCCCAAAGAAGAGAATGGTCAGTATGTGTCGGTCTTGAAACCGACTCGTAAAATGTCCAGTATGGCGACCAATTGCGATCGATGGCGTCTATCCAGCGGATAGGGATCAGATTAAGGCATCTGCTGTAAGTCACGCCGTTCTTTGCATCAAGCGTCTCAGTCGCCCAGAATGGCCACAACCTGAAAAAGCCACGGCCTTTGGCCCAGAACGGGAACACGCGAGTCTCTTCCACTTCACCGGAAGCGTTGCGGTAGATTTCGACAAGCCTCCATCCAAAGCGGGTTACGCCGGATTCCGACTTTCCTTTGCGATAGTCCTTTAGTGATACTTTTTCGTAGAAAGGAAACACCGAAAGTCGCTCCTTGGCCGTGGTGGACTCTTTTTCGAAGAAAGGCCACGGACAGCGCAGCCGGCTGCCGGAGGGGGTCTTCGAATGGCCGAAAAAAGGCGGAATGAACATCCATTGGCTTTCGCGCTCGCGTGAAACGTCCGCCCAAAGCGGCCATGCCATCCATGACGAACCCTCGCCTGCCGTGTCGCGGTCTTTGCGGTATCGCGCCCATGTAAAGAAAGGCCACAGCGCGTAATGATGGTCGCTTTCCCGCTGATGGCCCGTTCCGCACAGCGGCCAAACGCCCCACGAGCCATCGTCGCGCCAATGGAAGAACGGGAACAGCACGACGTTTGACGTCATCAAGCGATTCTCGGAAGGACGCGGCGTTTTGTACTGCATCCAAATCGGCCACAGACAAAACCGCCAGTCGTTCATCATAAGAAAGTGAGGATGGCGGCCCCACAGCGGGAACAGCCCCCAATAGTCCCCGCTTTCGGGATCGTTGCCGTTGAACCAGACCGGGAACAGCATGAACTGGTATCCGCCATCCTTCTGCGTCTGGCAGTGCATTACAAAGAGGAACCGCCACCAGTCTCTGTGCGAAGTAAAGAGCGGCCACAGGACATCGGTGGTGTCGACCGCCGGATACTTCGCCGTTTCTGCCGTCTGCTCGCGCGACCAGATCGGGCACAATGCCTTGTGCCCGATCCACTGCTGCCAGAACGGTCCTATCTGAAGGGTTGAAGCTAATATGGCTTCAGCGAACATTCTTCATCAGTTCGTCGTATTCGCCCTTCTCGAATTCAGACAGCTCCCCGACACGGCTCTGCACCTTCCTGAGCGTGACGCGAGCCATCTTCTTGTCGCCCTTCATCGTGAGTACGCGTGCAAGCGATATCAGCATGCGGACATCTTCAGCGCGTCCGTCCACCTTCGAAAGCTCGACCGCCTTTTCAACGCACCTCTGAGCCTCGTCGAGATCGCCATTCGCATCCATGATGATGGATCCAACCGTTTCCCAGGCGACATACAGCTTGGGATTGGTCTTTACGGCCATTCGCGCATACCGCTCGGCTTCGGTAAAGCTCTTCTTCCGGCGGAGCACTTCGGCCAGATCGTTCATTGCAAGGACAACCGGGTTTTTGGCGTCGGCGGACTTCCTCAGGTAGCGTTCGGCGGAATCATAGTCGTCGCGCCTGAGAGAAAGCGAACCCATGATGTAGTTTGCAAGCGGGCTGTTGCGATTGCGCTTGAGCACATCCCTTGCATGGCGCTCCGCCGATTCAGGGTCGTCAAGGGAAATGTCGAGCCCCATCACGAGATCCTGCGTGGCGGATATGTCGGGGCGCGCCTTTGCGGCGACTGCGAAAGCATCACGGGCTTCGCGGCGCTTCTCGACACCTTTGCGCATCAGCAGAAACGCCTTCGTCGTCTGCACATAATAATCTTCCGGGCTTCTGGACTGAGCTTCCATCGCAGGGAGAATCATGGTCTCGAGCTCTTTGTCGAAGACGGCCTTCTCGGCAGGAGTTGCGGCCGCGTCGCTCTGCTGCATCGTCACAGCGGCAAGGAGCGACCACGCTCTGAGGTCGGAGGCGTCGGCGTCGGTGACCTGCTTCAGCAGCGACTTGGCCTTCGGCAGATCCTGACGCATCAGAGCGGACATCGCCAGCTCTATGCGAATGCGAGGATCGTCTCCGCCTGCGGCCACGGCCCGGTCGAGATATTCAAGAGCCTTTTCGTTGTCGCCTTCCATGAACGACAGCCGCATCATGCCTATGAGAGCGTCATGGTCGGCGGCGTTCTTGGCAAGCACCTGCTCGTACATCTCGCGGGATTTCGCACGATCGTCTTCGCTGGCGTAAAGCGCCGCCATCATGTTGAGAATCGAACTGCGGCGATCGGTGGGAATAAAGTCGATCGCACGGCGAATCTGCGCAAGCGCCTCGCCCGGACGTCCAGAGCGCGCCCACGCGAAGCCAAGCCTGATCAAAACCTCCGGCTTGCGGATGTACCCGTAGTAGGTGGAAAGAGACCAGAGCCTGTAGCGGCGATTTGGATCGTCAACAATGGCCTTGAGGCGCTTTTCGTACGAAAACTTTCTGGCCGAAGCCTTGGGATGCTTGGCCTGCGCCATCTCGAAAGCATTGAAAAGCGCACAGATATTATCCGGATCGATCGTCTCGAGCACTAGCTCGTACATCTCGAAAGCCTCATCGTCGCGACCGTTATCCTGAAGCCACACGCCTAGATTGTTGGCCACGAAGCCGAGGTGCCGCCTCAGCTCAAGGCGCATGCGTTCTATGGGGTTCTTGACCTTGCGGAGGCTGTAGCTTCCCCATCCGGCAGGAGCGGAAAGGAAAGGCTCGATCTCCTTCCAAGCCGACGCCCAGTCGGTCTTGCGGGCCGGGTCGGCGCCGAAGAACGCGAATTCGGGAACGGACTGCATTCCTGCAGAATGCCACAGGTCCGGCGCCCCGAATACGACAAGCGACGCAGGCACCGTCGGATCGCACGCAAACCAATCCTGCACGAAAGGAAGTATTCCGAGCGTCAGCGAAAGAGAAAGGTCGGCGTTGTGGACACCGCCTACATTCTTCTCCTTCACAATCGCCGCAAGATGGTCGAGGTAGTCTTTGTCGAGGTCGCGGCTCAAGGATACGATGTTCAGCTCCCTGCCGCGATCGGCGGCCATGATGCGAAGATTGTCATCGAATGTTCCGTCTGTCACGATCCACGTGCGATCGCCGAGGTCGTCCAGCATCCGCGCGGCGATCCTGTCGGCGAATGCACCGCTGGATGAATCAAACGCAAACAGCCCGAACAAGGCCGTGAAGAGATAGACGACCGCCAGCACACCGCCTGCAACATACGCAAAAACGCGGCCTTTGGTTGCGACGGGGGCCTTGTCCTGCGATTCATTGACTCGCACCGACGAGAACGCCACCAGCAGCCAGTATGCCGCCAGATATCCGGCGACAAACGCCGCAAACAGGCTTGCCGCAACGGGCGCGACGCCGGCGGATTCCATAAGCGAAGACGCCGAAAGAGGAGTCGCTACGGCGATGATCGACGCGATGCCCATGGATATGTGGAATGTCCACTGCACCCAGCCGCTTTCCTCGTTGAACGCCTTGTTGCTGGAGAAGAGCGACACGACGAAAGGAATCGTCGTGAAGAAGAGCACCATCATCCATCCGTCGGGATCGGTGTAGGCCTTGAAGGCATTCCACAGGGTCTTCAGCGTCTCACCGAGGTCTCCGGTTCCGGCGGAAGCTGCGATGAAGAATGCGACAAGCCCCGCCAAAACGAACAGGGACACTTCCGAAAACGGCTTGCGGCCTCTGCGGACAGGCAACACAACGGCGGCCACAAGCACCAGCGGCAGAAGCACAATGAAAAGCGGAGTGTCGGCGGCCCCAAGCCCCCACATCAAGCCAACAACGATGGCATAGAACCGACCCGTCCACTTTGACGCGCGCGACCATGGCAGTGCGACAAGCAACGCGACAAGCGCCCATGCGACAGAAACCATGCGCGGCTCAAGATGGGTCGCCGCCGACCGCACCGCCGGCGTAAGCATGAACATGGTGGCCGCCACTCCGCCAGCCAGCCGACTGGCCGGAACGGCAAAGCGCTGCATATGCTCTCCGTTGATTCGCAAGCGCACGAAAAACACGGAGAGCACATACACCGACGCCGTGGCGATTACGCCGCAGACAGGCGCAATCGCATTACCGCAACCAAGCAGTTTGGCAATGCAGGCCGTCAACGGATACGGCGACACGTTGGCAGCGTCAAGTCCGCGCCAGAGCGCAATCAAATGCGCGCTTTCGCCCGGATAGACAAAGTCGGCCTTTGTCGCAAAATACAACGCGGCCGACGCCAGCGCAAACACTCCCGCGACAAGCCAATCAAACTTGTCGAGCATCGAACTTGACTTTCTTTCCATTGCCTTCGTTCCCTGTTGGTCGCAATAAGATTTAGACTATTTCACCTTCGCAAGAGCCTGCTTGATGTCGGCGATAAGATCGTCCGGATCCTCCAGACCGACGGAAAACCTTATGAGATCCGGAGGAATGCCTGCCGCGCGAAGCTGCTCGTCGGTAAGCTGCCTGTGAGTGTGCGAAGCCGGGTGGAGGACGCAGCTCCAGGCATCCGCAACGTGGGTGACGATTCCTATGAGCTTGAGGGAGTCCATGAACTTGATGGACGCCTCGCGCCCGCCCTTTATGCCGAACGTCATCACACCGCACGGCGCCGGCCCGTCGAACTGCTTCTTGACGAGCTTATAGTACTTCGAACCGGGAAGCCCGGCGAAGTTCACCCACGCCACCTTCTTCTGCGTCTTGAGCCACTTGGCGATCTTGAGCGCACTCTCGGCATGGCGACGGATTCTGAGATGCAGGCTCTCAAGCCCGAGATTTACGAGGAAAGCGTTGAACGGGGAGGGTATAGACCCGAAATCGCGCATCAGATGGGCGGTGCACTTCGTTATATAGGCGAGCTTCCCGAAAGCCTTGGTGTAGCTGAGACCGTGGTAGGATGGATCCGGCTCGACGAGGCCGGGGAACTTGTCGGCATGTTTCGTCCAATCGAAGTTGCCCGAATCGACAATGCAACCGCCGACCTGCGAAGAATGCCCGTCAATGTACTTGGTCGTCGCATGCGTCACGATGTCGCACCCGAACTCGAACGGACGGCAGAGAATCGGCGTAGGGAAGGTGTTGTCGATTATCAGAGGCACGCCGTTTCGGTGCGCGATCTTCGCGAACTTCGCGATATCCAGCACGCAGCCGGACGGATTCGCGACAGTCTCGCCGAAGACGCACTTCGTATTTGGACGGAACGCCTTCTGTATCTCCTTCTCGCTTGCGTCCGGATCGACGAACGTGAATTCGATGCCAAGCTTCTTGAGAGACACCGCGAACAGGTTGAACGTGCCGCCGTATATCTGCGCGGACGACACCACATGGTCGCCGGCGTTGCACAGGTTGAGAATCGAGAACGTCGAAGCGGCCTGCCCGGAGCTCGTGAGTATCGCCGCGACACCACCCTCCAGCGCGGCAATCTTCTTCGCGACCTGATCGTTCGTCGGGTTGGCCAGACGCGTGTAGAAATACCCCGACGCCTTCAGGTCGAAAAGATCGGCCATGTGTTGCGTCGTGTCGTACTTGAAAGTAGTCGACGAGTAGATCGGAACCTGCCGCGGTTCGCCGCACTTAGGCGACCAGCCGCCCTGAATGCAAAGAGTGTCTATTTTCATGCGGAGTATTATACCAAAACTCCGCAAAGCGCGCAGAGAGCAAGTCCGTCAAGCGCAAATCAGCACGAGCAGTCCGGCGCAAAGGCAGTATGGCCCGAACATCCAGAACCATTTTCCTTTGAGCGCCTTCAAGAGAATCTTCAGCGAGACGTATCCGACAACCGCCGCAAGAGCAGCCCCGTAGAGAGTAAGGCCCCAGCCGATTTCGGAAGCGGAGGATGTCGCCCTCAGCGACTTCAGCAATTCAAGCGCCGCGCCTCCGAGTATGAGAGGCGCCGACATGAGAAAGGAAAACTCCGCGGCCTTTTCGGCGTCAACCCGCCCTGCCCTAGCGCAGGCCAAAGTCATTCCGCTTCGTGAGACGCCCGGCAAAAGCGCAATCGCCTGGCCTAGCCCCATGGCGAGCGCGCGCAGCAAGCTCACATCCTTCGACCCGCGCGGCAAATAGCGCGTACCTATGAGCACGGCGCCTGTGAACATAAGAAGCGCCCCGACCATCTGGGCGTTCTCGAACATGCCGTCGATGAAGTCCTTGAAGCAGAAGTAGACGACAACCGCAGGAACGGCGCTTGCGGCGATTTTCAGCGCGTATAGCCATTCGCGATTGCGTACGATACGCCAAACCGTGGCCCAGTAGAAAATGAAGATGCTCAGCAGCGTGCCGACGTGCAAAAACAAGTCGAGCCGCATTCCAGGCTCCTTCACGCCCAGAAGGTGTTGCCCGATGACAAGATGGCCCGAACTGGAAATGGGCAAAAACTCGGCGACGCCCTGCAAGATGGCCAATATGGTGACCTCTAGCATAAGCGTCGCCCTGTTTCGGTTTCAGTTCGAACTGCCGGTTATTCGGCGGATGCGCGAACCTTGCCTTCTTTGATGCGCTTCTGCACGACTTCCTCGGCGATCGCCTTCGGAACGGGCTCGTACTGCTTGAAGATCATCGTGAAGGTTCCGCGACCCTGGGTCACGGTGCGGATGGCGTTCGAATAGCCGAACATCTCGCCTAGCGGAACAGTCGCCTTGATGAGCTTGACGCCGGCGCGATCCTCCATACCCTCGACACGACCGCGACGCTGGTTTATGGAACCGTTCGCAGCGCCCATGTACTGCTCGGGAACGGCAACCTCGACATCCATCATCGGTTCGAGAAGCTGGGGCTTCGCCTTGAGGAACGCCTGCTTGAAGCACTGCTGCGCGCAGGTGATGAACGCGAATTCGTTCGAGTCGACCTCGTGGTAGCTGCCGAAGTAAACCGTCGCCTTGACGTCCACGACAGGGAAGCCCGCGAGAGGACCGCTCTCGAGCGCCTTCTTGACGCCCTTCTCGACCGCCGGGATGTACTCGGTGGGGATGACGCCGCCCTTGACCTCGTTGACGAACTCGAAGCCCTTTCCTGGCTCCTGGGGCGCAAGCTTGAGGCAGACGTGCGCGTACTGGCCGCGGCCGCCGGACTGCTTGACGTGCTTGTACTCGTTGTCGACAGGGACCGTGATCGTCTCGCGGTACGCGACCTGCGGCGCGCCGACATCGCAATCGACGTTGAACTCGCGCTTCAGACGGTCGACGATCACCTCAAGGTAAAGCTCGCCCATGCCGGCGATGATCGTCTCGGAAGTCTCCTGATCGAAGCTGACGACGAAGGTCGGGTCTTCCATGGCGAGCGCGTGAAGCGCAACGCCGAGCTTTTCGTTGTCGCCGCGGCTCTTCGGCTTGACGGCAACCGAGATGACGGGCGCCGGGAAGTCGATCGACTCGAGCGTGATCGGATGCTCGGGATCGCAGAGCGTGTCGCCCGTGCGCGTCTGGGTAAGACCGACGCAAGCCACGATGTCGCCCGCGCGCGCCTCGTCGAGAGGCTCCTGCTTGCTGGCGTGCATGCGGAAAAGACGGCTTATGCGCTGCTCCTGGTTGATCGTGGAGTCGAGAAGCTCGGCACCGAGCTTGAGCGTGCCCGAATAGACGCGCACGAAAGTGATCTTGCCCATGTTCTTGTCGGACATGATCTTGAACGCGAGGCCGCAGAACGGTTCGTCATCGCTCACTTCGCGCTTCTGGCTCGGATCGTCGGCCGAGACGGCCGCGCCCGTGTCGAGCGGCGAAGGCAGATAGTCGCAAATCGCGTCGAGAAGCGGCTGCACACCCTTGTCCTTGAACGCGGATCCGCAGAACGCCGGCGTGATTGTGCGCGCAAGGCAGCCCTTGCGAATGGCAGACTTGATCTCGGGAATCGTAAGCTCCTCGCCCGCGAAGAACTTCTCCATCAGCGCGTCATCCTGCTCGGCGGCGCTCTCGACCATCTTCTGGCGGTATTCCTTTGCCTTTTCGAGATACTCTTCGGGAATATCCTTCTCGATAACCGTCTTGCCGAGGCTCTTCATGTCGAAATAGAGAGCCTTCATGTTCACGAGATCGATAACGCCCTCGAACGTATCGGCAGCGCCGATCGGTAGAACCATCGGAACGGGGTTGGCCCCGAGCTGGTTCTTCATCTGCTCCATTACATTGTAGAAGTTCGCTCCGACGCGGTCCATCTTGTTCACGAACGCGATTTTCGGCACCTTGTACTTCTCGGACTGGCGCCAAACCTGCTCGGACTGCGGCTGCACGCCGCCTACTGCGCAGTAAAGCGCAACCGCGCCATCAAGCACGCGAAGCGAACGCTCCACCTCGGCAGTGAAGTCCACGTGTCCGGGAGTATCGATCAGCGCGAGGCGGTAGTTGCCCCACATGACCGTAGTCGCGGCGGACTGGATCGTGATGCCGCGCTCCTGCTCCTGCACCATGAAGTCCATCGTAGCGGCGCCGTCGTGCACTTCGCCGATCTTGTAGTTCTTGCCCGAATAGAAGAGGATTCGCTCGGACGTCGTCGTCTTGCCGCCGTCAATGTGGGCCATAATGCCGAAGTTGCGTACTCTCTCCAGCGGGATGTCTCGCTTTGCCATTTTTCGTTCTACCTTCCTTGGTGTTGAAAATTGAGCGTATATTATACCGAAAACTGCCGCTGCCGCGCAAGGGGGTATTTTGGGGCATGTCCGATGCGCCGGTATCCTGCAGTCGGAACCCATGCCGCAACCGCCGGAAACAAGTCTCTGTGCGGCTTATTCGTCCATTATCTCCTGCTGGATGCTGTCGATGGTGAAATCGGGCATCTTGTCGCCGAGCTCTGCGTCGGAGACGTTCTTGATCGTCATCGTGGCGGTGATCTTCGTGCATGCGATGTCGACGATGCCACCGTCGAGGTGCTGCGGCGCATAAACAGCGTCTTTGTTGCCGGCCATCATTTCTTCAGGGCTGGCCGACAGCTGGGCGATCCG
The DNA here is from genome assembly GCA_902776615.1 of uncultured bacterium. GTDB lineage: Bacteria > Verrucomicrobiota > Kiritimatiellia > RFP12 > UBA1067 > UBA1067. Next base: position 3,192 of record CACYQU010000002.1, on the reverse strand, counting down.
GTTGTGCACGTACAGGGTCTTTGTAATCGTGACGTCGCCGTTTTCGGCGATCTTGATGTCAAAGAAGTCTCTGCCGTCGCGCTTGCCTTGCGCGCCGACGCGGTGGACTTTGTTCGCCACCTCGCGCGGCATGCCGGTCAGCAGTTCCTTGGGACTGCCAGTAGTGATGGCGTAGTCGAACGTGCCGCCGAGACCGACCGCCATCCCGCACGAGAACGACACAAGCTGGCGCATCTTCTTGTGGTTGTCGTCGAACTTTTCTTCGAGAATCTTGACGAAGCCGCGACGGTCGGCACTATCGGCACCTATGCAATTGCATTTGTAGCCGGGTGGAGCGGGGGGAATATCCTCGCCGTCGAACTTCACATACCCCTTGTTGTACTCGCGGGCCGACTGATTCATGACCCCTGAAGAAAAGCTAAGGAACGCGGTCGGATTGGTTTCCTTGCACGACTTCTCAAGGTCGGCGAGCATGGTAGTCTTCACATGCGCCTTGAGTTTCTCGACATTCTCCGGCGTGTCGAGCTTGAAGCCGATCTCGCACAGCTTGAGCGCATCAGGATTGGCCTTGAAATGAGCGACCACATAGTCGGGTCGCGGCATTATCACGACCTGACCGTTATGGACGAGCGGCTCGGCGAAGAACGACGCCTCGAACTCCTGGACAAAGCGCGCAAAAGCCTTTTCGGTCTTGGGGCCTTCGCCAAGGACGTTCTTGAAAAGGCCTTCGAGCTCCGCCTTCTGTTCGGCGCTGAAACGGAACTTTGCGTCGCCGTTGTCGGCGAGTTCCTTGCAGAACGACTCTATGAGGCGCATTTTGGCAAATGGCGAGTCGCCGATGAACCCGCCAAGATCGTCGAATATCTTCTGGGGTATCGAAGCCTGCAGGCCTTTTCCGTTCGCTGCGGAGACCGCGTCGTTCAGCTTCTGGTTCGCGACCGGCAGCAGATCGGCGGCAACCGCCCTCTTGTACTCGTTTCTAAGTCCATCGTATTCGCCGTTGACGCTCTTGATGTAGACGGCCAGGTTGTTGCTGAAATCCAGAAGCGCCGTGTTGCCTGGCGCAGCGTCCTTGATCTTAATGTGAATATTCCTCAGCATGCCGGACAGTTCGGAAAACTCCTTCATGTCGAAGAGCTGGGCGAGGATTTTCTCACGGTCTGTGAGCGCACCCTTCCTGAGCTGCTTCGAGATTTCGGTCATGCGTGCGGTTATCGTCCTGCATTTGGCATGCATCCCGTCGAGAAGGTCTGCACATTGCGCAGGGGGATTCGTTTCGGCAAAAGCCTTGTCGACGTTTTTGAGCAGGTTCTTGGACTTCTCCGCAAGGTTGTCGGCGATTGCGCTGAGGTTGCGGGTGGAGTCCGCCGAGCCGTTGCTTCTGGCGATTTCCCTGTTTTGCGCGTCTTTGGCGGCAGTCCGCTCCATCGTCTCGATTCCGCGGCGGAAGGACGCGACATCCTTCATGCATACCGAACCGGAGTTCATCGCCCTGTTCGCGATGCTGCCCTTCGCGAGGACTTCGTCGAGCGCCTGCCCGATCGTGCACCCCTTCACCTGCGCGTAGAGGTTGGCGGCCGTGTTGAGCTTGCCGAAGTCGGTGCGCTTGTATCCGGCCGCCTGGGCCTTTGCCGCGCGGCTGCCGTCGGGATCGTTCGCGTTGGAGAAGCAATTGGTCCGATGAAGGGCGTCGATCGCGTTCTTGACGTACATTATGCGGCGCGCAGTGAGCGGCTTCCCCTTCCCGTAGTCGTTGAAGAGCATCTGCTTCCTGACGCTGGCGGGAATGTTCCTCTCGCCGCCGAACATGTCCGCGACCGTCTTCCTGAAGAGGTTGCGAACCTGGTCGTTGACGTCCTTGATGCTCTGGTCGCGGAACTTGCCGATGTGGTCTCCATTGTCGGCAGTCTTTATGCTGCGCTCCTCGAGCGGAGTTCCGCCGGCGGCAGCCACATCGCCTTTGGTCGCGATGGCGGTACGTTCGCCAAGGTTGAAGTGGTCCTGTGCGAACTGTACGAACCTGTTGAACTGGTTGTTTACGGCATCTATCATGGCATTCCTCCTTTGCTCTTTGCTCCTTAGCTCTTTGCTCCTGCCCACGGAGGGGCGGTTACATACTCGATTTTCTTGTATTATACCAAAACTTTTGATAATGTGGCAAAGTCTGGGATGAGATACGCGCCGGCGAGGATGTGCGCAGCCGCGGCGCGGCGCTCAACGCCAGGCTTGGCAGAAAGGCGAGGAAAGCGGGGACAGTATCCTGGTTCTCGTCAGGAATGCTGTATAATATGCGGCGTGGGAGTGATGTTTATTGCCTATCACAAAATGCGGTAAAACGCTATAATTGCACATTTTTGATTTTGGCCAAAAATTCATTTTGTGCAGTTATAAAGTGCATCCGGCGCAGGCGAACGCACTGATCAGCAGCCCGTCCACACCTCTTGGATGGTGGGTGAGCCAAATTCACCCTAAGGGGTAGTTGAAGAACCCCTAAGGGGTAAGTGAACTATCCCTAAGGGGTAAGTGAAGTACCCCTAAGGGGTAATTGAGCGACCCCTAAGGGGTAAGTGAGCGATCCCCTAGGGGTTCTTCAACTACCCCCTAGGCCTTTTGGGGACAGTCCCCCCAATTTTTGGGGACAGTCCCCGCCAAAAAGGCGCAACGAAGCGCCGGAGAACGCGTTCGTTGCCTCAAAAACGGCCTATCGTACACACCACAAAAGTGCATATTTGCGATATATTTGCAATTATTGCAAGTTATCGCCCTAAAAGCAGGCTAAACTGGGGCGGATTCGCAAAATCGCGCTTGAATAAGCAATACTTGGGAGAGCTCACCTGGGCGGGGACAGTCCCCGGTAGTTTCCTTCTATAACTTCAAAAATCGCTTAAAACCATTTTATGCAGTTATAGCGTTTTCGCTGTTAGGACCAACTAGTGACTGTCCCCGGTTTTTTCATGCGCGTTCCTCTTTTTAGTGCAAGCTGTATTTGCTCCAGCATGTCTCAATCGTATCGTCTCTCTGCGGCATCGCCATAGTCTCTACTCCACCATTTCTACTCCGCCGATGAGGTCTGTCCCTCTATCATCATCTTTCCTGTTTAATGAACGTCATCCCTTGTTCTCAACCGATCGTTGTCGGCGTAACTATAGTATGAGTCACCTGCGAGGATGACATGGTCAACAAGCGGAATGC
>CACYQU010000001.1 GCA_902776615.1 uncultured bacterium | reverse complement strand
TCTCCCGATTCCCCTTCCTCGCGCTCGAATCGTCGCGCGTACGCCGCCTGTCGCTCCTCCAAGGTCGAGCTTCGCGTGCGCCGCGCCGCCCGAGCGCGTACCGCGCGTGTCGACGACGACGACATCGCCCTCGCGCGCCGCGTTGCGGCCAAGCGACCATTCCACATCGGCGGCGGAAAGCCGGAAGGCCGCCGAAGCGAATGCCAACGCGAAGAAACTCCAGAGGCTCATCTCAGGATAATCATCAAGCCGTCGCGAATCGCCTCTCCGTCAGGGCCGACGGAGGTAAACGTCGTATAGGTGCCGGGCGAGGAGACAAGCTGCGGACGATACGTTTTCTTCTCCACGAAGTCCCACAGCACGACGGCATCGTTCGAGAGCCGCACCGGCTTCAGGTTGCGCACGAGTTTCATGTTGCTTCCGTCCGAGTCCCCTTGATAGAGCTTCAGGTAGTAGAGGCGGGCCTTGCCGGCGTATATCGGCGAGCCGTCCTGGTTCATGGCGAAGAGGTAGAGATTGTAGCCGGTATTGATATTGTCGCTTGGATTGATATTCGTGGTGGTTTGCCCGGTCGTCCATTTTGAAACGCCATCCACCGTAATCTCCTGCCGGTTTTGCGCAAGCGTCACCTTCACGTCGTAATCGGCGTCCGTCTTGCCATCGCCCGATGAGCCGTAGGATTGGAACTGTCCATACCCGAAGCCGAAGATATTGTATTTCGTGTAATTGTGCCACATATAGAAACGGGTGTTGCCGCTGCGCGAATCGAGAAAGCCCAAATCCCCTTTCTCAAGAAACCTCATCTTGACATCCGCCGTGGTGCCGGACTTGCCGGTGACGCCGGTATCGACGAAGATCGTGCCGTCGGACTCGACATAATCGACGAAACAGACCGGCTTTTCCTCACCGGTGAAGACGACCGGGCCGGCCTTTGACTCGAGGATGTCGGGCGACGGGCGGTAGAGGGTCTTGGAGATTGTGTCGTAGAGCATGGCCTTGCCGTCATAGACGCAGGGCTTGAAGTCGCGGACTTTGTTACCGTCCTGCCAGATCTCCAGCCCGTAGCAGCGGGCGGCGGAGCGGTAGCGCGAGCCGGAGGAGAAGATGTGGAGGTTCTTGCCGGAGTCGAAGTCGGCGTCGTTCGAGAGCGACCAGACCTGCGTCCCGTCGAGTTCGATCATCTGGGCACCCTTCATAAACGAGGCATCGAAGGAATGCTTCGCCTCCGCGACCGCCTGGATCTTCGTCGAGCCGTCGGTGGTGGCGAATGCGTTGTGTGCGGAATCGCTGCCGTAGTCGCCGAAGAACCACCGGTCGTTGTCGGAGTCGCTCTGCGACCTGGCGTTCACCGCGAGGAAATACGTCGGCCATTCATCTGGATTGTCCGCGCCGAGATATGTCCGGTGCTCCGTGGGGTTGACCGGCTCGCGCAGGTAGCGGTATTTGTCGTATCGCATGCCCTGGATGTCGGTGTAGGCGAAATCGCCTTTGGCTCGCGTTCCGGCGCGGGCGCGGACGCCCGTGTCGAGCGTCTCCCAACCGGAAGATTCGATGTATTCCACAAACTTTATCTTGGCGTTGCGGCCTACCACAATCGTGTTGACCGGGCCGTTGAGGAAGCCGCGCTTCGCGTGGAAGATGCGCTTCGAGACATCGTCGAAGAGCGCGAACTCGCCGTCCTTGAGGCACGGCTTGAAATTGCGGACGAGAACGCCGCCTTGCCAAATCTTGCAGCCGTAGATGCGGTATTGCCCAACCTGGTCTGGCTCCCCGTCCTTGTTGTAGCCGAAGAGGTAGAGCGGCATTCCAAGATCGATTTCCGAAGAGTCCGAGCCGGTGTAGAGCGTCGTCTTTTCTCCGCCCTCCTCGATGTTGGTTCTGGCAAGCGTCTGGGAGCCGGACGAAAGGGACGATTCCACGAGATAGCGGTTTCCCACGGAATAGATGGTGCTTCCCGTGGAAAGCGCGCCGTAGCCCGTGCGCATCACGCCCGTGTTGCAGTAGAGCAGGTAGAAGCGCGTGTCACCGTCGGACTTGTAGGCGCCGAGAACGCCCTTGTTGCGCGAGCGCGTCGTCAGCACGGCGAGGTCGATCTCGGCGGACGTGCCGGACTGCGCGTTGATTTCGGTGTCGATGTAGCCGTAGGATGCCGATTCGACGTATTCGACGAACTCGTCGGGGGTTTCGCTGTCTTCGTCGCAGACGAGATCCGAGCCGGAGCCGTAGAGGATGTCGCCGGAAACCGCGTCGTAGAGTCCGGCTTTTCCATTCTTCATGCAGGGAATGAGGTCGCGCTGGAGCGTCATGTCGCCGCCGTCTTCAGGCCCCTGCCAGATCTTCAGCCGGTAGATGCGAGCCTTGGACTTGTAGCTTGCGGTCCCGCCGACATTGCACGCGAAGAGGTAGATGGAGTAGCCGGTGTCGAGGGCGGCGGCCGTCTTGCTCCACAGGGCGAGGCCGTCCGCCTTGATGATGTTGGTCGTCTCGCCTGCGGCGTTGGTGGCGGAGAACTCGGAGGAGAAGTCGTAGATGCGGTTCTTCTCCCAACGGGCCTCCCAATTGCCGTTCCAAACCACCTTCTCGCCGCCGCCGGACGTCGTCGTGTACATGTTCCCGTCGCCATTGAGGCAGTAGCAGAAGTAGAGGCGGGAGCCGGTCGAGCCGCTGGTTCTGGAGCCGACGAGCGCGCTGTCGGCAAAATCCATCCACTCCACCTGCGCTTCGACCTTGGTGTTCCAGCGTCCCGTGACGCCGGTGTCGACATATTGCGACCCTGTCGATTCGACATAGCGCACGAACTTGTCGGGCGTTTCGGCAAGTGCCAGGCCCGAAATCGCAGCCGCGAGAACGGCAATACTTTTCACATTCATGATCTAATCCTTTCTTTTCAAGTTTACGAGGCACATTGTATCATACTTGGGCAAAGGATTTCCATAGGTTCATGCGCATAAAACATCACCTTTTGCGAAACGCTGTTGCACAATATGCGAACAATATGCTAAACTAAGTGGCATGACGACAGGGAGCAAAGAGCCTGTGCGCATTCTCGCGCACCTGCTGACAAGCCAGAAAGCCTCACGAGACATGACAGGCGGAATACTGCATTTCGCCGCTGTCCATCCGGAAGTGCAGGTGCAACTGTATGGAACAGGTACCTCTCGCCACACGAGAGAAGAATTCCGCACTTGGAAGCCGGACGGCGTAATCATCGGCACGAACGACCCTCGTACGGTGCGCTCCCTGCCGAACATAGGGTGCAAGGCCGCAGTCTTCGTGAACGTGGAGCCGCCATCGGATACGGAACTGCGCTGCGGCTGCGTCTTTTGCGACAACAAGGCGATAGCGGCAGCCGCAGCAAAACTCTTTATCGACAAGCATCTGGCCAACTTCGCATTCGTCAATACTCGCGAAATGGACCAATGGGCTGTGGAAAGAGGTCAAGCAATGCGAGAATGCGCCTGCCTTTCGGGGTGTTCGTTCTCGGAATTCATCACCCCATGCAGTGCTCGCCGCAACCAGCGACAAGAACTTGCAGCGTTGGCAAAATGGATTTCGACCATCCCAAAGCCTTGCGGCATATTCGCCGCAAACGATGCCCGCGCAAAAGATGTTCTGGACGCCTGCAAAAAAGCCTCGATAGCCATTCCGGAACAGGCCATGGTGCTTGGTGTCGACAACGAAGACTTCATTTGCTCGCAGATGCAACCGACTCTTTCAAGCATAATTCCCGATTTCGCGCATGGCGGATATATCGCTGCGGAAACGCTTGTCCAGCTCGTCTGCGGCAAAGAACGCACATTGCCGCCTCGCACTTTCGGCGTCCAGGGCATAATAGAACGAATCTCCACATGCGACCCGAACGGCGCAGGGCGCATGGTAAGCAAAGCAACCGAATTCATACGCCTCTATGCGGGGAACCGCCCGATTTCCGTTTTGGATGTCGCAAAAGCCGCCGGTGCATCTCTTCGCTTGCTGCAAATGAACTACAAGGCCGTTACAGGGCAAACGATCTGCGACACCATACAGTCCCTCCGCCTCCAGAAGGTGTGCGAGCTGCTCGAACAGACAATGACTCCCATAGGCAATATCGGCGAACTTTGCGGCTTCAACAACGAAACATATCTGAAAAAGCTGTTTCGCGCGAAATTCGGCTGCACCATGCGCAACTGGCGAAACAAACAAAAACCGACATGATTCCGATGGCGAACGTGCTGGCAAAGATATGGTTTTTGCCATTGCCGACGTGAATGCAATGACAGACGGGAGCGGCGAAAAAATCCCTCCGCAATGACATGAAGCGCGCGGCACAATACACGGGCGAAAACGAAAAATGGTTATGACTCATTTCGGCGAGCAAAGCACCGCTGTGGCAGCGGCGGCCAAAAACTGATACAATATCTCTCCATGAACGGATTGGATAATATCAGATTAGGTCTTTCGCTGGTCGCCGCGGCGTCGGTTGCCTTTATGTCAGGCGCCGCGCTGGAGCGCGATGTGGATTTCATAATGAAATACGCGCCGCCCGAGGACGGTCCCATACCAGGCGAATACGTTACGAACAATTGCATTCTTGCCGCAGTCGCGCGCGAATCCGCCATCGAACAGTATCCAGACGACATATATCTCGACTACGTTCTCCCCTACTCGGTGATACGAGAAGAACGCGACGACTGGCGCGGCGAATTCCGCGAACGCTTTCTGCCTGTGGTCGAAGGCTGCACAAACGCCTACGAAGCAGCCGTCAAGCTCGACCGAACCATCTGGAACATGATTGGCGTTCACTATGACACGCGCCGCGACAAAGCCCGGCAGTCGCCGCGCCATTCGATGCGGATAGGCATGGCGTCGTGCACTGGAATTTCGATACTTCTCATCGATGCATGCCGGGCCGTCGGCATTCCGGCGCGTCTCGTCGGCTGCTGCTGGACTACAATTCCGGGCAACCACTCGTGGGTGGAGGTCTGGTCGCAAGGACGCTGGCGAGTGCTCGCTTCGGGCGAAAAAGAGCGTGAAGACAACATATGGTTTCTCGCATTTGCGTCCAGCGCCGACACGACGCGGATCGACCGCCGCATCTACGCAAGCCGCTGGTCGCCGTCCCCCGAAGGCACGCGCTTCTGGCAGACGTGGGAATATCCGCAGCGCCTGTCTGATGTGCCGGCCGATGACGTCACGGCGCGCTACATCGCCAAACCGCGCTTCGCCGTCGTCGCCTCGCCAGAAACTCTTGCGACGCCCGAATGGCATGCCGTCGCAGATGCGCTCGCCGCCAAGCACACCGGCGACGCGCAGGTTGAAATCATCCAGTCTTGTCCCACAAACGCGCTTGAAGCGCTCCGCGCATCCCGTCCGCGATATGCCGCATTCATACTGCGCTCCAGCGAATTCGACAATGCAACTCTCGTCTCGTTGAAGCGCATGATGCGCGATATCGACGACGACCCGTTCGATGACGCCGTATGGGGGATTGTCACAGGTCCAGACGCCGCAACCGCACTGCGTCTCGCTTCGGCCCGCAAGCCGCGAACAATCCAGTCGATCCTGGCGACTACCGGTGTAGACGAAAACGCAGCGCCCGGACAGATCGCCGTGATCTCCGACGCATACCCAAAAGGAGAATGGTGGATGAAAAACGCCGCAGGTGAGGTGGCGCGTCATTCCGAAACGGGAAGTCTTGCGCACGTTTTCGCCGACGCGTGGAACGCAATCGATGCTGAACTGATCCTTACAAGTTCCCACGCTACCGAGCGCAACCTCGAAATGCCCTTCTCGCTGGGAAACATGATCGCGACCAACGGAATCTTCGCTGTTACGCCAGAAGTAAAATGGCAGGGCCGCGCACGTCCTCTGAACGCTCCCTCGACTGAAAAGGTATGGCTCGCGCCGGGAAACTGTCTGATAGCAAACCATCTGGATGATGCCGATATGGTGATGACAGCCCTTTCCTTCGGCAAGGTAAACCAGTTCGTCGGATACATCAAGCCAACCTGGTTCGGCTTCGCCGGATGGAACACGTGGCGCTATTTCGGCTCGCATGGATATTCGCTTTCCGCGGCCCACTACGCGGCATGCCAATGGCTCGCGCTGAAGCTCGAACGCGGAGAAGCAAAAGACGAACGGGAGAAGGCTGGACTTTTGTGGGACCGCGACGCAACTGTGTTCTACGGAGACCCGATGCAACATGTCTACACGGCAAGCGCCGAGATGCCGCCCACCACAGACAAAAACGAACCTCCAAGGCTCATAGTATTCCCGTCGTCGTCAGCCACGCGCCGCTTCGAGGATGTTCCGTCCGGTATGCGCGTATTCGAGGCGGACGACTTCGCGTTGGTGGAACAAGCCGAATAACCGCACAATCTCAGCGAGAAAGCATGCGCTCAAGGCGCTCGACGGCTTGCTTTATCTTCTCAAGCGACGTCGCATAGCTCATTCTGACGAATCCAGCCCCGCTAGGCCCGAATGCGCTTCCAGGCACGCACGCTACGCCGTACTCCTTCAAAAGCCCGAGTGCGAAATCTTCGTCGTTCAGTCCGGTGGAACGCACATCGGGGAATATGTAAAAAGCCCCCTTCGGCATGACCGTCTTGAGCCCCATGCCGTTCAGCGCCGCATAAAGATAGTCGCGGCGACGGCGGTATTCACGCTTCATGCGGCGAACATCCATGTCGCCGCGATCCATGGCCTCGACGCCGGCCGCCTGCGAAAGCGTCGGGGCGCTCATGATTCCGTACTGGTGTATCTTCATCATCGCGTCGATCACATCCGCCGGACCGCACGCATATCCCAGACGATAGCCTGTCATCGCCCAGCTTTTCGAAAAGCCGTTGAGCAGAACGACTCTGTCTTTTGCCTCCGGAAAGCCCGCGAACGACGCGAGAGGAGGATCTTCCGCCTCGTAGTTGAGCTCGGAATAGACCTCGTCTGCAAGAACCATCAAATCATGCTTCCCGGCAAATGCGAGTATGGCGGCCATGTCTTCGCGCGAAAGCGTCGCGCCAGTCGGGTTGCATGGAAAATTCAGCAGCAGCGCGCGCGTCTTGGGCGTAACGCTGCGCTCGAGCGCCTCGACGGTAAGCCTAAATTCATCCTCGGCGCGCGTCTCCACCGCCACAGGCGTAGCGTGCGCGAGACGCACGGTCGGCGCGTAGCTCACGAAGCACGGCTCGTGATAAAGCACCTCGTCGCCCGGCGAGCAGATGGCGCGTATCGCAAGGTCTATTGCCTCGGACACGCCAACCGTCACGAGAATCTCGCGCTCCCACGCGAAATGCGCGTCGAAACGGCGCTCGAGGTAGCGCGCTATCGCCTGGCGCAGCGCCGGCGTGCCGAGATTGGACGTGTAGTGCGTGCCGCCGTTCTCCAGACAGGTCACGGCGGCACGTGAGATGTGCCAAGGCGTGTCAAAGTCAGGCTCGCCGACGCCCAGGGACACGATATCCCTGGACTGCGCGACGATGTCGAAGAACTTCCTTATTCCGCTCTTCGGCAGTGCCGCCACATGCGGCGCGACTCTGCTTCGACCGCCCATCGCAACTACTTCACGAGTTCGTCGGCGAGAGCTTCAAGCTTGGCTTCGCTCTCCGCGCTGAGCGCGCTCTTGATGGTGACGACATTCTCGCAGAACGTTATGTTCTTCGAGTTCTCGAACATCTTGCGCATCACCTTCGCAGCCTGAGGCATCCACGAACCGTTCTCGATGAATGCCACCGTGCGATTCTGGTAGTTGCGCTCGGTGAGGTGGTCGATGAAGTGACGCATCCACGGGAAGATGTTCATGTTATAGGTCGTTGTCGCAAGAACGAGCTTTCCGTAGCGGAACGCATCCTCGACGGCCTCGGGCTGATCGTCGCGCGCAAGGTCGCTCACGGCGACTTTCGGGCATCCCTTCGCGAGGAGAAGCTCTTTGAGCTTCATCACCGCCTCCTTTGTGTGCCCGTACACCGAGGTATATGCTATGCACACGCCAGGCGTCTCGACCGAGTAGCTCGACCACGTGTCGTACTGCTTTACGGCGTGGGCGATCTCCTCGGCTGTCGCGAGCACCGGACCATGAAGCGGACAGATCATGTTTATTTCGAGGCCTGCGGCCTTCTTCAGCAACGCCTGCGTCTGCGGACCGTACTTGCCGACAATTCCGATGTAGTAGCGCCTTGCCTCGCAGTCCCATCCCTCGGGGTCCTCGACGTCGTTCGCTCCGAACTTTCCGAAGCCGTCGGCCGAAAAGAGAATCTTGGCGGTCGTATCGTACGTCACAATAACCTCGGGCCAATGGACCATAGGAGCCGCGACGAAGGCAAACGTGTGCTTGCCGGTCGAAAGCGTATCGCCATCCTTGACGACAAGGCGGCGGTCTGCGTAGTCGGTACCGAAGAAGTTTTTCATCATGACAAACGCCTGGGCGCTCGCGACGATGGTGGCCTTTGGATAGGCCGCGGCAAATGCAGCTATGTTCGCAGAGTGGTCTGGCTCCATATGCTGCACAACCAGATAGTCGACCGGGCCTTCGCCGATTTTCGCCTTGATGTTGGCGAACCACTCATCGCCGAAGTTGCGGTCTACAGTGTCGAACACAAGAGTCTTTTCGTCCTTTACGAGATACGAGTTGTATGCCATGCCGCGCGGCACTACATACTGCCCCTCGAAAAGATCTACCTTGTGGTCGTTTACGCCGACGTAGAGAATGTCATCAGTGATTTTCATAGGTGGATATTTTACCATATTTTGGCGCAGCCGTGTCGCCCAGACGCGATTTTTCCGCCTGGGCGCCGCTTGGCGAACCGGACGATGCGTTTTTTTGATATACTGTATCGCGTGAAGGGTAAAATCACGATAAGTGTTCTCCAACGGTTCGGAAGATTCTCGCTTTCGAGTCTGTTCGGTTTTGTTGTGGACAATCTGGTCTTCACAATCGTGCTGATGGCTCTCCAAGCGCAAAACATGCTCAGGCGGCATGACATTTTAATCGCCCTTGTCACGGCGCGCGCCGTCTCCGCCACATTGAACTATGTTGTGAACAAGCGATTCGTCTTCAAATCCCGGGCATCCGTGTCGTCATCATTCACGCGGTACTGGGTTCTTGTATTGCTGATAGCCGCCTTGTCTTACGCAGGAACGGCGGTTTTGTCGTACGTGCTCGACTTGCGCGGGGCCGTGATCACAGTCTGTAAGATAGTGGTCGAGTCTGTGCTTTTCATCATTTCCTACAAGCTTCAGCGCATATGGGTGTTCTGAGGAGTTCGGCGATCTTGCGGTCAGCCGTCTTGCCGCGCAGCTCCACAACCTTTGCTATGTCGCGCGAGCCGGCCTTGTAAAGAACTGCGCGGTTCCCCTTCACATCTATTATGCCTATGCCGCGCGTGGCGCATTTCACGCGCAACTCCGCCAGACGAACCATTCTCTTCGCGGCTGGCGGCAGAGGTCCGAAGCGGTCCTTGAGCTCCGCTTCGAGCGCATGCACAACCTTTTCATCCATCGCCTCTGCAAATCGCTTGAGGAAGCTCATGCGCTGAGCATCCTCTTCCACATATTCGTAAGGGAGCGCGGCGGCGCACGACTCGTCCTCCGACGCGGGCGAACTGTCGATGAAGTCGAGATTGAGCTTTACGTCGACAATATCCCTCACCTTCTCGCCTTTCATCTGCGCTATCGTCCGCCGCAGAAGCTGGCAGTAGAGGCCGAAACCAACGGCCGCAATGTGACCGGACTGCTGCGCGCCAAGTAGATTTCCCGCCCCGCGAAGCTCCAGATCCCTAACCGCCAGATCGAAGCCGGCGCCAAGCCCGCCGTGCCGTTTGAGCGCGGCAAGCCGTTCTCGCGCATCCGAGTCGACGAGACCGCCTGTCGGCAGCAGGAAAATCGCGCGGCCTTGCTTGGACGAACGCCCCACACGCCCTCGTAGCTGATAGAGATCGGCGAGGCCGAACATCTCCGCGTGATCTACAAGTATCGTGTTTGCGCGAGGTATGTCTATTCCCGACTCCACAATCGTCGTGGAAAGGAGTATGTCGTAGGCGCCCCGCTCGAACTCGCGCATCTTTCGCGCTAACGTGCGGTTTTCCATCTGACCGTGCGCAACGACTACCTTTGCGTCAGGGACGATCGCCTTAAGTCGCTTTTCGACCTTGCCAATGGTCGTAACCCGGTTGTGAAGGAAGAACACCTGCCCCCCGCGCGCGAGTTCGGCCTCGATGGCTGCGGCGACGATTTCGTCCGAATCGGTGACAATTCTCGTGTCCACCGCCACGCGCTCGCGCGGAGGCGAGCGCAGCAACGACAGATCGCGCGCGCCTGTCATGGACATGTAGAGAGTGCGTGGAATCGGCGTGGCCGAAAGCGTGAGAACATCTGCAGTGGCCCTCAGTCTCTTGAGGAACTCCTTGTGTCGCACCCCGAAGCGTTGCTCCTCGTCGATGATTATAAGACCAAGATCGCGGAAGGCTATTTTGCCTGAAAGTATTGCATGAGTTCCTATTACTATGTCGCACACCCCTGTGGCGAGACGCTGAAACGTTCCGTTGTGGGTATTCTTCGTCTGGAAGCGCGACACCGACTCGATCCGTATAGGAGTGCCGTCAAAGCGCGAAGTGAACGTCTCGAAATGCTGCTCGGCGAGAACCGTCGTCGGCGCGAGAACCGCGACCTGCCTGCCGTTCATTGCGACAATGTACGCCGCACGCATTGCGACCTCGGTCTTTCCGTAGCCTGCGTCGCCGCATACGAGACGGTCCATGGGTTTCGTGGAAGACAGATCCTTTTTTATGGCCGCAATCGCCGCGAGCTGATCTGGCGTCTCCTCATAGGGAAACGCCGCCTCAAACGCTTCGATTCCATCGCATTCCACATCATATGCAAAGCCAGGCGTAACCTCGCGCTTCGCCTGCGTATCAAGAAGCGCCGCGGCAAGATCGGCAACGGCCTTTTGCGCCGCGACCTTGTCTTTCGCCCAGCGTTTTCCGTCCAGCCTGTGCAAATGCACGGCCTCGCCCTTCACGCCTACGTATCTTGAAAGCAGATGGGCGTGCACTGCAGGAACGTGCAATTTCGCCCCATCGGCATATTCGATGGTGAAAACCTCGCTCCGCCTGCCGTCTACCACGATTTCGGACGATCCGATGAACCGTCCCACGCCATAGTCGACATGCACAACATATTCACCCGGCTCAAGGTCTTCAAAATCGTTTATGCGAACGCCTTGCAGGGATGGCAGACGCCCCCGCGAGCCGCGGCTCTGCTTTCGGCGAGTGAAAACGCGATCGGACTTCGTCACAACGACAAGGTTTCGGCCGCCGCCATCGCGGAAGTTTACCTCGAATCCGCCGGAAAGACCGTCCTCCCGCAGAACCAGATCGCCGCGCGCCTCGGCGGCAGCGACATGCCTCTCAAGACGGCGACGCGCGTCGTCGAAAAGTTCCGGATGATGAGCCTCGTCGGCGCCAAGTTCGGCGAAACCGGGTAAAGGTGCCGTCGCAAAAGCATACGACGCAACGCCGCGCGGAGCCGGATCTCCTGTGTACACCACAGAAAAGCGCTTCAATGCGCTTTCCCCCAAAGCGGTTTCAATGCTGTAGTCGTTGTGCTCAAGCGCCAAAACAACAGACCCTGCAGGAAGCAAATCGAGAACCGTCGCACGATTATCCTGCGCCTTGTTCTCGCCGCCTTCCTTGACCGGCAGCAATGTCACGCGCTCAAGTCTCTCTATGGAAATCTGGGTCGCCGCGTCAAACGCGCGGATGGACTCCAGTTCATCGCCGAAAAACTCGGCTCTTACCGGAAACTCCTCGCCCGGCGACCACGCATCAAGAATTCCCCCGCGCACAGAGCAGTCGCCTTCCTGCTCGACGGCAGCTACGCGATTATATCCCATTTTGGCTAGGGAATCGCACACGTCCTGAAACTTTACAGGCTTTGCAGTGGGGACTGTCCCTAGTGATATATGTGGAATTTCCCCTGTTTGAACCGGTGTGGAAAGTGCAGGGAATGATGCTACAACAACGCATGGATAGGGATTTATAGACCATGAGCGGAGAGCAGCGATTGTCTTTATTCGCGTTCCAAGCGAGGATTTATCGTCATCAAGCTTGGGTGGAAACTCCAAAACTCGTGGGGACGGTCCCTTGATTTTCGACGAGATGAGCCGCAAATCGTCCATAAGCCGATCGGCATCAGGAATGCCTGGCGTTACGGCCAGGACTATCCTTCCTTTCTGAGCAAGGGAACTGGCCGCAAAAGCATCGGCTGCACCAACAAGCGATGATATCGCGACCGAGCCCCCGCTCTCCAACCCAGGAGGCGCGAAATGCGCGGCGAAGAGCTCAAGAGCGCTTTTCATCGGCTTCAGCCGACGAGTGCCGAGATGATGCGCCTGGCCCAGTCGCGGGCCTTTTCAAACTGCACGAACGAATAGCTTTCGTTCGGCGAGTGGATGCGGTCTTCGCTCTGCCCCCAGCCGACTATCAGAGGTGCCGCGCCAGAAGCTTCGCGTATGGCGGAAATCACCGGTATGGACGCACCGTCCCACACGAAGACGGGGCCACGTTCATCCATTTCGCCGAGAACATGCTCCGCCAGTCTGAAAAGCGGCGATGCGAGAGGAAGCCTAAAGCCGCTTGCGCCGGGATTGTAGTCCTCTATCGAAAGCTTCATGCCTCGCGGCACGTTATCCTCAAGATGGCGTCTCACAGCCTCGAACGCCGAGCGTGGCGTCTGACCGGGAACAAGGCGCATTGATATTTTTGCAACCGCTTCGCACGGTATTACCGTTTTCGCTCCAGGCCCGCCGTATCCGGAATGGATTCCGTTGACCTCGATGGTCGGTTCGAAGCAAAGGCGCTGCACAATCGTCTTGCCGAGCTGTCCGCCGGCGCTTTCGCATCCGATGTCTTTTTCGAGCTCTTCTTTGGTTGGGGCTGATACTTCTGCCGCCTTTAGCTCGTCGTGCACAGGTGGCTCGATTCCATCCTTGAAGCCTGCAACCGCAACCGATCCGTCGCGAAGATGAAGCGACGACACAAGTTCGGCCATGGCTTGCGCCGCGTTCGGCGCGATGCCGCCGTATTCGCCGGAATGCAGGTCGCGATTTGGTCCCGAAAGCCTGATTGTGAAATGCGAAACACCGCGCAGCCCGGCGATAATCGCAGGCCGAAGGCCCGACGCCGCGCCAGTATCGCACACAAGCAGAACGTCCGCCGCGAGACGCCGCCTCAACGATGGCGCCATCTGCTCAAGCGCAGTGCTGCCGCTTTCCTCCTGCCCCTCAAGAACAACCTTGAGCGTGGGTCTCGGCCCATCTCCTGCCAAGTAGTCCCTTACGCCGCACAGAAAAGCGAAGAACTGCCCCTTGTCGTCTTGCGCACCACGGCAGTAAATCCTGCCGTTGTCGACTGTCGGCTCGAAAGGCGGCGTCTTCCACTCGGAAACCGGATCGGCAGGCTGGACGTCGTAATGTCCGTATACAAGAAGAGTCGGTGCGCCTTCGTCGCCCTTGCGCTCCGCAAAGAGTATTGGCGGCGGCATGCGCCCACCATTTGCGGCGGACACTTCCTGATATAGCATTTCGCCCTCGAAGCCAAGTTTGCCAAGCCACCGCCGAAGCCACGAAGCGCAGTCGACGCAATCGCGAAAGCACTCTGGATCGGCTCCGACGCTCTTGAACTTGAGGAGTTCGAAATACTCGCTCTGCACACTCTCTTCCATGGCGACCTCCACTGTTGATCAGGTGCGCTTCAGCTGCGGGAAAAGCACGACGTCGCGAATCGAGTCGGTGCCAGTCAGGAACATGACGAGACGGTCCACGCCAAATCCGAGACCGCCTGTCGGCGGCATGCCGCACTCCAGTGCACTGATGAAATCTTCGTCGATCTTCTCGGTGTCTTCACCAGCCTGGTTCTCAAGCGCCTTGCGCTGTTCGAGCGGATCGTTCTGCTCGGTGTAGCCCGGACAGAGCTCGCGCCCGGCCACGACGAACTCGAAAACGTCGACGAGGCTGGGATCGTCCTTGCAAGCCTTGGCAAGCGGAACGAACTCGTGTGGGATGCGCGTGACGAACGTCGGCTGCATCAGGTTCTTCTCGATGAGCTTGTCGTAGACCTCATGGGTAAGCTCGAGTTCGCGCGTCACGCCGTCCAGCTCGAGATTGGTGTTCGTCTCGCGGCCTTTGGCTTTTGCCTTTTCGAGCTGAGTCTGGAAATCGAGTTCGAACCAGTCGTCGCCCATAAGATCCTTGACAAGATCCTTGTAGGCGACGCGGCGATATGGCGGAGTGAAATCGATGGGCGTATTGTTCTCGCCGTATTCTATCACGCGCTTGCCGACGACCTTGTCGCACAGATGCGGCAGGAGACCTTCCATTATCGCCTCCATAGACGTGCGGTCGCCGTATGCCTCGTATATCTCGCAAACGGTGAATTCAGGATTGTGGGTGCGGTCGATACCCTCGTTGCGGAAGTCCTTGCCGAGCTCGAAAACCTTGTTCATGCCGCCGACGAGAAGACGCTTGAGGTAGAGCTCCGGGGCGATGCGCATAACGCAATCCTTGTCGAGCGCGTTGAAGTGGGAGAAGAACGGCTTCGCGGCCGCGCCACCCGCCTGATCCTGGAGAATTGGAGTTTCAACCTCGACAAACCCCTTGTCCCACAAGTATTTGCGGATTTCCATGATGAGGCGCGAGCGCATGAAAAAGCGTTCGCGCGACTCGTCGTTTGTCATGAGATCGACGTAGCGTCGGCGGTAGCATTCCTCCTGGTCGGCGAGGCCGTGGAACTTCTCCGGGGGCTGTTCAAGAGCCTTCGCAAGCATCGTCCACTCCTTGACGATCAGCGACTTTTCGCCCTTCTGCGTCGTGAAGAGAGTTCCCTCCGCGCCGATGATGTCGCCGAGATTGAGCTGCTTGAAAGCCGCGAAAGCGGTCTCGCTCAGCTCGTCGCGCTTGAAGATGAGCTGAAAGCGCCCCGTTCCGTCGTTCATTGTGCAGAAGTTCATCTTGCCCATGCGCCGGATCATCAAAAGACGTCCGGCCAAGCGCACGCGTTTACCTTCCTCAAATTCCGCACGCACCTTCTTGAGGTCGTCGTGGTCGTACTTGCATCCGTAGGGGTCATAGCCCATCTCCTTCAGAGCATTCATGCTCTGAAGCCGCTGTTCACGATATTCGTTTGTCTCCATAGAAGCCTTTCGCCGCTTTCGAACCTTCCTCGGCCCGAAAGGATGTTGTGTATTATACCATAACAATTGCGATTGTGATACACCCCGTTTTCGCCACGTGATGTCCAGAAGCCAATTGTGAAGTCCAGAAGCCAATGCAAGATTCCCATGCGTTTGCCCTCTGCACCCCCGAGGGAACGCGCGTTTACTTTCGGACACAGCACCGTGAGGCAAGAACTCCGAGGCAGATAAAGGTGTCTAGTGTGGCAGGGTAAGCCGCCAGGGGTGGCAGGTCTAGTGCTCAGGGGTGGCAGGTCTAGCCGCCAGAGGTGGCATGGTGGGATGAATCAGCCTCCATCCTTCTGCCGGCACTACGACTCCATCCACGACGGCCGGACTGTCACCGTAGTTGACAACAACCGTTTCGCCGTTTGAGTATGAAGTCTTCCATACGCCGGGCGACACCTCAAAATGGTCTTCCATGAACATGAACTGCAGGTGGCCAAGTTGCGCATAGACATCCCAGCCTTTCTTGACGAGCGCAACGGACTTCCTCAACTCGTCGTCCGTTCCACAATGGAGATCATTGTCGCCCATCCAGTCCGTACCGTTCGACACAAACTTGGAGTGGTAGTAGAAAGCCGGGCGCCCACCGAACTCGATGAGCTTCAGCTGGCAGTATCTGTCCTGCGCAGTAAAGTTGACAGTGCGGGTGAAGGGATTACTTGCGAATATACCGTTGTAGACAAGCTGCGGCAGCGGAGCCATCCTGTCGACAAGCCCATTTGGATATGCCTTTGGATCGTTGAACGAGACATAGAGTCCGTAGTCCAGGGAATCCGCAAAGTGGTCGAAAGCACCCTCGCTCGCATAGCCGCCGAAACACTCCTTCGACAGCGCCGCGCTGCGCCCCCACCACATGGCGCTCTCCGCACGGCTCAACGGATGACGTGCATCCGTACAGAGATCGGCCGGGACGATCGACGCAACGTCGAAATACCCAAGTCCCTTGAATCCGAGCGCAGCCATGCGGCGCATTTCGCGCGACATGAAGCGCTCGTAAGCGCGGCGGGCGCAGACGCGATGGCTTTGCCCGCCGCCCCATACGCCGCTCGTCCCCTCGGGCTTCCCGGACAAACCCTTCGCCAGCCATTCCTCGTCCCAGGATTCGGCGATGACATATGCGTCAAGGTAATTGCCGTGCGGCACAATGAGATAGCCCAAGTCCTTTACCACGCGGATGCATTCGCGAAGCCGCTCCTCGCCGCCGAGCGTCGGCTCCACGGGAAACACCTGCGGCCAGCGTCCGTCATGTCCGCCGACCTGCCACCCGACGAGACAGAATTCAGCCTTGTCCACGCCCTGACGCTTGAACTCTCGGGCGATGTCCGCAACCCTGTCGAACGACACGACCGGCTTCACCGCAGGTTCGTTCTCAGGCGTGTGGTAGGGAAATGGTGACGGAACAGGCTTCCACGCCTGGCGGACACGCACTTCAGGAGCCTCCATCGCATACTTCAGAACCGGATTGTCCCTGACCCGCTCCGCCAGCGGTTTGACCACGCCGCGGTCCAGCTGATACCGCCTGTATGCACGCGCGATGCCCGCAAGCGTAGCGTCCCCTCCCTCAAGACGACGAAACTCGATTTCAAAATCTTCGTATGGATGGCTTGCAAGCTCGTTCTCGAGTACGCAGCTCATGCGATACTCGCCCTTTTCGGCGACGACACGCGTCGTGAAATAGTACTTGAGCTTGCGGACGATTGCGACAAAAGTCCTCTCCGGCGTTTGCATCCCGTAGAAGCTCATAAGCTGCCAGCGGTTGCAGTTCAGCGTCCCGTCATCGCACCTGTATGTTCCGGTCTCACCGCTGGACACAGCCCAAAAGCCCTTGTCACCCTTTTTCGCCCTCGCAAAATCAGGAGTGATTTCCACCGAAACCGCATTCCTTGAAACAATCTCTTCCCGAGCGAGCGAAAACACAGCGACGCCGTCGTGTTCTTCCATTGTCCGGAATTCGGTCTCCGCAGTGCCGTCCCTCAGATGCCAGCATATTTCCAGCTTGCACTCGAACGTTTCCGCCAAGTCGTTTCCCGCGAACACGGACGCTGCAAGAACAAGAGCAGCGACACCCGTCGCTAATTTCATCTTCATTGGTATTTTCATAGGTTCTCCTTTAGCATGCAGGCCCACCTTCCCGAAATACCGGCAGTCGGTCTTTGCAACGGAAGAGGCGCGCTACTTTCTCCCTATCTCGGCTCACCCTGTGAGCAAGGAGCGGCAAGACATGACTGTCGCAAATACCAGCCAGTTCGCACCAAGCGCGTAGAGATTGGCGACCAGATCGTCCACTACGATACCGCGTCCGCCGGGTAGCCGTTGCAATCCCTTTGCGGGCGGCGGCTTGATTATGTCGAAAATGCGCACGATTGCGAAAAAGACCGCCATTGACCACCATGGCAATGTGTGCAGAGGCAGGGCGACGGTTGCTATCGGGAAAAGCATCCACTCGTCAGCAGAGATGCGTCCGTCGTCTCGTATGCCGAGCTGACGTTCAGCCGCGCCGCAAACAGGAACCGCGAGCAGGGTCAACGCGAGGCACAGCGGAATCTGCACCCAAGCCGGAAGACAAGCCATTGCATAAGCAAGCGCAACGCCTGGCAGAGAACCGAAAGTACCTGGCGCGAACGGCACGAAGAGGCTTATTCCAAAGCCGGTTGCAAGAAGCAATGCGAGTCTTGAAAGAAATCTTCTGGTCATAGTGCTCACATTATACCAAAATCTGCAGCGTCCAATGCCGTTCATTTCGGGCGGACGCGCCGCGTGGCGACGGCTGTGAACGGATCTTCCGGCCAGTAGTGCTTCGGATAGCGGCCTCGCATGTCCTTGCGGACGAGCTGATAGCCTTCGCGCCAGAATCCGGCCAAATCTTTCGTCACCTGCACAGGCCTTTGCGCAGGAGAAAGAAGAGTCATCACCACAGGCGCAATTCCGCCGGCGACCTTCGGCGTCTCCATGAGACCGAAGCATTCCTGAAGCCGCACTTCCACGGTAGGCTCGTCACCCTCGTAGCGTATCGGCATGTGGCTGCCGCTGGGCACCTCCATACGCGTCGGCGCGAGGCGGTCCAGCTCGCGGCGGTCGTGTCCAGCCGCGGCGAGAACGACATCCATAACGCGCGACATGTCGATACGTTCAAGATCGCGCCATTTCGTCATTCCGTCCACGAATCCGGAAAGCGCCTTGATCACGCTTTCGTCCGTTGCTTGCGGCCAGCCGAGGGTTTTTGCCAGAAAGTCAATTCTGGACTTCATCTGAAGCGACTCCTTTGTCCAGCACGGCAGATTCGCGACCCCCTTCTGTCGCACGCCGGCGAGCATCGCCTGCGCTATGTGTTCATTGTCGCCCTGCGTAGCGGACGGCGCCTCGCCAATTGTCATCTCGCCAAGCTTGCGCCGAACAACGCTCTTCACCCGTTCGTTTTGACGATCCCACTCGCAAAGCGGTTCCTCGACCATCTTTTCCGCGAAGAGGCTCTCTATCTCGACCTCTTCTATCGGGCAAGCCAGAAAGACCTTCGCATCGCCCAAGCGATCGTCCAGTTCGCAGCAAACGATATACGGCGATTTTGAGAGCGCGTCTGTGCGGTCCAGCGCGGCACCGCGGCCGGAGACCATTCGAAAGGTCCCGTTTCCTCTATTCTTTGCAATGCGGTCTGGATATGCCAACGCAAGAAGCGCGCCTTCCGAAAGCCTGTCGCGTACCTGCGGACGGGTTTTCGGGGGCGCGAATCTTTTCGCCAGCGTCAATATCCGCTTCGAGAAAGGCCTGTTCGGTGTTTCTCTCACCTCGTCCATTACTTTGCGTATGTCGGTTTCACGGCCCTGTCCGCCCTCTTCGACAATCGCCGCCAGGCACGCCGCGTCATCGTCCCCGCCACAGCCGAGCATCATGTTCGCAAGGCGCGGATGCATTGGAAGTTTCGCCATGGCTTCGCCTTTCGGCGTAAGTCGCCCTGAAGAATCAAGGGCGCCGAGCGCTTTTAGAAGACTGACGGCCTGATTCCATGAACTGTCCGGCGGAGGCGTCATCCACGGCAGGTCGCAGCGTCTCACCGCACCCCACGCGGCGCTGGTCATCACAAGCGACGCCAGATCGG
Source organism: uncultured bacterium (assembly GCA_902776615.1). Taxonomy (GTDB): domain Bacteria; phylum Verrucomicrobiota; class Kiritimatiellia; order RFP12; family UBA1067; genus UBA1067. The sequence goes on along the minus strand of CACYQU010000001.1, from coordinate 56,465 downwards.
CGTCGAGAATCTCGGGCATCATCCGCGGGGGACGCTGCGCGTCGGCGCCTTCCGTCCATAGCCTGTAGCACACGCCGGACGTGATGCGACCGGCACGACCTTTTCGCTGCTCGGCGCGATCTCGCGCAAGAGGAAGCGTTACAAGACCGCTCATGCCTGTCGCTGGCGAGAAGCGCGGAATTCGCATCAATCCGGAATCTATGACGCATGTTATGCCTGGGATTGTGAGCGAAGTCTCGGCTATCGAGGTGGCAAGTATCACCTTGCGCTTTTCGCAGGGCGCGAAGACGGCGTCCTGCGCATCTTTAGGCATTGCCCCGTAAAGCGGCAGCACGGCAAGCTCGGGGTGCGCGGGAGCGATGGTCTCGGCCGCACGCCGTATTTCGCCTTCGCCAGGCAGGAAGCAAAGCATATCGCCGGAAGTCTCCTTCACGGCGCGAGACACGGCAGCTGACATCGGCACATCGCCAATGTAGCGCGTCTCTACGGGGAACATGCGACCTTCCGCACGGACGACATCGGCGTCGCCAATGTGCGCGGCGACCTCGTCCGCGTCTAGCGTGGCGGACATGACAAGGATGCGCAAATCGGGGCGAAGCGCCCTTCTCGCCTCAAGTGCGAGCGCGAAGGACAGGTCGCACGCCAGCGAGCGTTCGTGAAACTCGTCGAAAATCAGCAAACCCACGCCCGAAAGCTCCGGGTCGGCAAGAAGCCTTTGAGACAAAAGCCCTTCTGTCACAATCTCGAGACGCGTCGCAGGGCCTATCTTGCGCTCCAGACGCACTTGATAGCCGACAGTTGCGCCGACAGGCTCTCCAAGACGCGAGGCGATGTAGCCGGCGCACGAACGCGCGGCGAGGCGGCGCGGTTCGAGCATCACGATTTTGCGGCCTTCAAGCCAGGGCTCGTCAAGAAGCGCCGGCGGAATGCACGTGGTTTTGCCGCTTCCCGGCGGCGCGGTCAGAACGAGACACCTGTTCCGCGCAAGTGCGCGGCGGATGTCGGCGATTCTCTCCTCTGCGGGAAACACGAGACCGGACGTCGCGGCTAGCGGCGCTCTTTTAGCGCGACATACTGCCTTGGTCTGTAAATCGGCTTGTACGCAGGGCGGATAATCGGCCCGTTGTTGATAAGCTCTTCCATTCGGTGAGCGCACCAGCTTACGCAGCGCGCGACCGCGAACAGCGGGGTATACAGGTCTTTCGGGATGCCGAGCATGTCATAAACGAAGCCGGAATACAGGTCGACGTTCGCGCACACGTCCTCGGCGCGCGGATGGCGCGCCTTTATGACGGCAGGACCGCGTTCCTCGACCGTCTCGAAAAGACGCATTTCGTCCACGCGGTGCTTTTCGCGCGCAAGCTCGCGCGCCTTCTTCCGCAACAGTTGCGCGCGGGGGTCGCTTATGGTGTAGACCGCGTGGCCAAGGCCGTAGATGAGACCGGTCTTGTCGCCGGCGCGCTTGTCGGCGATCTTCTCCAGATAATTGACGACCTGATTCGGATTGCGCCAGTCCTTGACATTCTTCTTGATTTCGTCCATCTGCCGCATCACGCGCAGGTTTGCGCCGCCGTGGCGCGAGCCCTTGAGCGAGAGTATCGAGGCGGCGATCGAAGAATAAATGTCGGTAAACGAACTGGTGACGACATGCGTCACGAACGACGAGTTGTTGCCTCCGCCGTGCTCGGCATGAAGTATTAGCGCAAGATCAAGCGTCTCCGCCTCGAGCTTGGTGTATCTGCCGTCCTCGCGGATGAGCGAAAGTATGTTTTCGGCCGTGGACTTCCTTGGGTCGGGGTTGCGGATCAGCAGAGACTGTCCCCGATGGTAGTGGGCCTTGGCCTGGTATGCGTAGGCCGCTATCGTCGGCAGCGCGCCAATAAGCTCGACAGACTGGTTAAGGCACTTGTCCAAGGCGAGATCGTCTGGATTGCCGGTCTCGTCGAACGCATATGCGAACAGCACCGCGCGGGCGATGGCGTTCATGATATCCTTCGAAGGATTGCGGAATATGGCATTCTCCTTGAATCCGTCCGAAAGCTTGCGGTAGAAGCCGAGGCGATCTTTCCATACGACAAGTTCGCGCGGCGTGGGAAGGACGCCGAACATGAGCAGGTAAGCGGTCTCTTCGTATCCGAAGCGGTGCTCGCGCTTGTCGGCGGCGACGATGTCTTTCACGTTTATGCCGCGATAGTACAGCTCGCCTTCGACGGCCAGCTTCTCGCCTTCGCTCATCACGTAGCCATGCACGTTGCCGATCGTCGTAAGCCCGACGAGAACGCCGGATCCGTCCTCGTTTCTCAGGCCGCGCTTGACGCCGTACTTGGCATACAGCGCAGGGTCGATATAGTCCGCCTTGCGGATCATGTCGGCATGATGCTTAAGCCATTCTTTGTCTATCATTTCAGAAACTCCTTGATCCCGCCTCGCTTGACCGAATCCATTGCACGCTTCAGCAGATTCAGCACTATTCCACGCTCCGATGGCGAAAGCTCCGGGAACGACTCCATCCTGTCGGACAGTTCCATCGAAAGTTTCTCGAATCTTTTGGCGGCATCGGAAGTGTCGTTGGCGTCGAAAGGATAGCTGCCTTCCGAAAGCCACTGCGCTTTCCTGCCGGACGCAAGCGCGTCGCCGAGAGCGACGAAGTGGGCTTTTATCACCTTTTTCGCGGCGTCGAGATACATTCTCACCTCGGGGTTCAGCTCGTCCATCACAAGCGCGTTCTCGGCATTGAGCGCCGGAAAGCGCGGCGAAACGAGATACGCGGTGAAACTTGCGCCGCCGGTGCGCACGCCGGCCGGCTGTTCATGCAGCTCAAAGCCGTCCGGCCCGGCGAAAACGATCTTGCCCGATCCGACAAAACGCCGCTTCCACTCTATGATTTCCAGCTTTGCCTCGGCGCCGTTCTCGATCGTGATTCGGTAGTCGGCCGTCTTCTTCTGCACTACGATCGGCGTAACCGGCAGGCCGTTGAAATATATTCTTACGTCCGGATAGCTCTTGAGATACAGTGCGAAGCATGCGGCCAGCGACTGCACCGTTTCGACCGTGTTCAGCAGCGAATCGCAGTTTGCGCGCACGTTTGCAACGAACACCTCGGTTCCGGTCGCAGGCCCCGGCTGAAGCTCGACATCGAGTTCAAACTGGCCAGGGCTCTCAATATCGCCCGATATCACATACGAAGTCATTGCGCCGCCGGATGTTGTGGTTGTACGCCATTCGACATGGCCGCCAAGGGCGAACGCCTTGAATCTGCCGCGACCGTGACGACCATGCAGACGCCTGTGCGCGCGCGCCGTTTCGGACGCACTGCGCTTCCAGCTGCCGCCGAGAGACCCGAATGTCGAATCGGCGCTCAGTACGTCTATCCCGACACCATCGTCAGACACGCGGACCGCCTCCACCGCGCCGAGGGAATTCGTCAGCAAGTCGATCCTGATCTCGTGCGCATCGGCGTCGAGTGCGTTCCAGACGAGCTCTTCGACCGCGGAAAGAGGAGCCGCCTTCGAAAGCGACTCTATATGGTCGGCCTGCGCCTGTACGCGGATTACGCGGCTCATAGTTTCATCTCCTCCACGGAACCTTCCCTGGTAACCTTTTCTATGCGAAGGCGAATCGCCTCAAGCTCGCGGGTGCATGTGTCCACGAGTTTGCGACCCTCTTCGAAAGAGCGGATCATCTCGTCGAGCGACAGTTCGCCCGACTCCATCTTCCGCACGGTTTCCTCGAGCTTGGCAAGATTGTCTTCGAATTTCATGAGAGGACTATTATACCAAATACCCCGTATGCGTTCAAACGTGCGCGGCTTCAGCCCACGCGAATCCGGGATATGTCGAGACGCGCGGGGTCGATGGACTCTACCGCAAGCGGATCGCGCCGTTCCCAAAGACCGCGTGTGAAATCGGGTATCTCCTGCGGCACGGAGCCTTCGCGCACGCTGCGCTCGGTCAATTCGCCAAGACAGCACCAAGCCGCAAGATCGTACACGTCGAAATCGAGCGGAAGCGAATTCTGCATGCAATAGACCCACCGCAAATCCATTACAAGATCCATGCCATCGTGTCCGCCGACTTCCACGGAGAGCTTTCCTGCATGGCGCCAGAGCGGATGCATCAGCTCGTCGCGCACCTTTTTGGCGCGCTCTTCGTCGAAATACTTGTGCGCGCCTTTGCCGATTTCCTCCTCCCACGCGACACGGAACGGGTAGTCGGCCATCAGGCCTCGCGTACCGACGTATGTGTTGATGCGGCTGTATGGGCGCGGCGTGGCGATTCCGTGCTGAAGCATTATCGTGCGGCCGCGCTCCGTCTGCACAAGGGTGGTGTTAAGATCGCCCATTGCAATGCCAAGCCCCGTGCGCCAGTCGTCTGGCGGGATCTTTGCGGCTGCATATTCCGCAAATCCGCGGGCGGCGGTCTCCATCGACACTACGCGCGAAAGCCTGTCGCCGCGATTCACGCCCATAGCCTGGCATATCGGGCCAAGGCCGTGCGTACAATACTGGTTGCCTTTATGCACGGCATTCCATTTCAGTCGCCAGTAGTCGCGATAGTGCCATTCGGCATCGTCCTCCGGCGAGTTGTAGTTGTAGCTGCGCAAATCGTGCAGATAGCCGCCTTCGCCGTGAATCAGATCGCCCAGCAATCCTTCTCGCGTCAGGTTGAGCGCGAGAAGCTCAAGCTCGCCGTAGCAGCAGTTTTCGAGCTGCATGCACTGGCGCCCGGTGCGCTCCGCCGTCTCGACAAGACTCCAGCATTCGTCGACCGTGAACGCCGCCGGCACTTCGACAAGCGCGTCTTTGCCGCATTCCATCGCCTCAAGTGCGACAGGCACGTGCAGATGCCAAGGAGTGCAATTGTACACGACGTCTATCCCGTCCCATGCGCACATGTCGCGCCAGGCCTCCGGCCCGACGAATTCCTTCGCGCGCGGAAGGCCTCGCTTTTCGAGGGCCGTCTGGTACTTCGCGACCAGATGCGGACGAATCTCGCAGAATGCGGCGACCTCTACGCCTGGAATGATCGGAAGGCGATCCATCGCCATGCCGCCTCGCACGCCGAGACCGGCCAGACCAACTCGTATGTTTTTTGCCATGTCAGCCGAGAGAAGAGGAAACCTTGAAAACAGCCATCAAAATAGCCACCGCCACAAAGCCGACCGCGCCTGCAATGAGCACGATAAGTATCGGCTCGAGCGCATTGGTGAATGCGGTTATGTGGCGATCCATGTCCTTCTGGTAGCGGCGGCCGATGTGCTCCAGCGAGCCGGCCATGTCGCCAGCCTGTTCGCCGACGGCAAGCATGTCGGTCATCATGCGCGGGAAGATGCCGCTGGATGCCAGCGGGCCCGATATGCTGGTACCGTCGGTAACACGCTTGCGAGCCGTGGCGAGCGCCTGGCCGATTACCGCATTGTTGCACGTTTCTTCGGATATCTTGAGCGCCTGCAATACATTGACGCCATTCACAAGAAGCGTTTTCAGCGTATATGCGAGCGATGAATACGCGCCGCACGCGACGATCCCTTTCACAAGCGGGGCGCGAAGCTTCCAGCCGTCTATCTTAAGCCGGCCCGAGTCCGTCTTGCGCCACTTGTTGAACCACAGCGCAAACGCAACCAGACCAAGCGCCATCATCCACCCGTACTGTATAAGCCCATCGCTCATGCCGATAAGTATCCGTGTCGGCAAAGGCAACGATGCGCCCATGGACTCGAACACCTTCTGGAACTGCGGAATGATCCACACCAGCGCACCGATCACCGCCAGTATTCCGAACACAAGAACGATTATCGGATAGCTGAGCGCGCTCTTGATCTTGCTGCGCATATTGTCGTAGCGCTCGTAGTGATCCACCAGCCTGCGCAGAACCTCCACCATCGCACCGGATGCTTCTCCGGCGCGTATCATGTTGGAGTATAGCGGAGGGAACGTTTTCGGGTGATGCGCACACGCATCGGAGAAGTTCTCGCCGCGGACGATGCGGTCGCAGAGATCCTGGCAGACGTAGCGCTGTGCGCTACCCTCCTCGCCTTGGCTAGACAAGGCGCGAAGGGCCTGGCCCAGGGTCATTCCGGCCTCGATCAGGTCGGCCAGTTCGGATGTCAAAAGCAGAACCTCGACGCTTTTCATCTGCGTCTTCTGCTTCGCGCCTCCGATCTGCATGTTCCATACGGAACCCTGCGGAGACGCGCCGGAAGAGGAGGTCTTCGCCTCCTCCTTCGGCGCCTTGACGGGGCTTGCCCCGGTTGCGCCCGCGCCACTCCGCTTTGCGTAGCCCATTACTTTATAAGCCTCGCGCGAATTACGGCATCGCTGGCCTCGAGCGCCTTCACGACCTTGTCCGGAATGGGCGTGTCGGTGTCGATCAGAGTATACGCGAAATCGCCGCGGCTCTTGTTGGCGATAGCGTCGATGTTGACATTCGCATTGCCCAGGATCGAGGTGAATGTACCGATCATGTTGGCAACGTTCTTGTGGCAGATTGATATGCGCCCGGCCTTCGCCGGAATTCCGAGCGAGCACGCCGGATAGTTGACGGAGTTCACGATGTTGCCGTTCTCAAGATAGTCGCGCATCTCCTTTACCGCCATGACGGCGCAGTTGTCTTCGGCCTCCTCGGTCGAAGCGCCGAGATGCGGAATTACGATGCACCCCTTCTGACCGGCGGTCGTCGGGTTGGGGAAGTCGGATACGTACTTGCGGACTTTGCCGGACTCAAGCGCGGCGATCATGTCCTTCTCGTTCACAAGCGCGTCTCTCGCGGCGTTTATGACGATCACGCCGCGCTTCATCATCGCAATGGCCTCGGCGTTGATCATGCCCTTGGTGGATTCCAGCGCGGGCACATGGATCGTTATGATGTCGCAAGCGCGGTATATCGCCTCGACGTTTTTGCAGTGCTTTACCGAACGATCGAGCTGCCAGGCGGCATCTACGGACATGTAAGGATCGTATCCGTAGACTTCCATGCCAAGTTCGATTGCGGCGTTGGCGACCTTCTGGCCGATCGCGCCGAGGCCGATCACGCCAAGCTTCTTGCCCTGAATCTCGGATCCGGCGAACGCTTTCTTGGCTTTTTCGGCGGTCTTGCCGACAGCAGGGTCGGCTGCATTTTCTTTCACCCACTCGATACCGCCCACTATGTCGCGGCTTGCAAGCAGCATCGCGGCAATGACGAGTTCCTTCACGCCGTTTGCATTCGCACCGGGGGTGTTGAACACCACGATGCCTTTCTTGGCGTATTCGGCATGCGGAATGTTGTTCACACCCGCGCCTGCGCGCGCCACGGCGAGCAGGTTGGCGCCGGGCGTCAGCTCGTCCATCTTTGCAGAGCGCACGAACACTGCGTCGGCATCGGCGAAGTTCTCCGTGCGCTCGTATTTATCGTCCAGATTCCCCAGCCCCACCTCTGCGATGGGATTGAGGCAGTTGTACTTGTACTTCATTTTTTCCTTCTTTCTTCCGTAGAGTTTATCTTGGAATTTCGTCGTCACGCATGACGACAGAAGGTATTATACCATATTCTCGCGCAAACGGCGTGCGTGTTTTGCCAAATTGGGCGTATCGGCATGACGCGGCCGGCTAAAGAGCCTTGGCGTTTGCGGCGCTGCGCCAGATGCAGATGCGCGTCTTGCCGTATGTGCGATCGCGCAGGAGATCCCAGCCGGGAGTGTCTTCGGCTCGCTGCACTGCCGTCATCTCGGCAATGAACAGTCCGCCGGGCTTCACCACGCCTCGCCCGGCCAGCATGGCCAGCACCGATGCATAGCCCTTCTCCTCGCCAAGCGCATATGGAGGATCCGCAAACACAATGTCAAACCCCGGTCCGGAATAAGATGAAATGTAGCGGTAGGCGTCAGCCTTCACGATATTCGCGCGTGACGTCTGCGCGACCATCGCCGCGACATTGCGTCTGAGCGATTCGAGATGATGTGCGCTAGCCTCGACAAATGTGGCTGTCGCGGCACCGCGGGAAAGCGCCTCGAGACCCACCGCGCCCGTTCCGGCGAAAAGATCGAGAAACGCCGAACCGGGAAGCTCGCACTGCAAAATGGAAAACAGCGCTTCGCGGACGCGATCTTGCGTGGGCCGCAGTGCAGGCGACTTCGGCGCAAACAGCGTGCGCCCTCCAAACTCTCCGCCAACGATCCTCATCTCGCCGCGCGCTTCCCCTTTGCCGCCATGAATTCATCATGGCCGCGGTTTCTCAGCCTGCACGCCGGGCATGCGCCGCAGCCGCGTCCGGGCACGCCATTGTAGCATGTAAGCGTATGATTCTCTATTGTGTCAAGAATCCCGAGCCTGTCGGCCAGAGCCCACTCCTCGGCCTTGGTCATGTGCATGAACGGCGTAACGATTCGCACTGGATAGTCCAAGGCGAGGCGCATCGCCTTCTGCTGGGCTTTGATGAATGCCTCACGGCAGTCCGGATAGCCCGAAAAATCCGCCTCCGAGACGCCTGTGTAGATGTCTTTTGCGCCTAGCTCCTTCGCCCAGACACCGGCCGCCAGAAGGAAGAACGCATTACGGCCTTCGACTACCGTGTTCGGACACTTTGCGCCCTTCTTGCGCTCGATCGCGCCTTCCTTCGTCATCAAGGCGTTGCTTGTTATGTGCCTGTAGAAGTCGAGCCTGACCACCTTGTGCGCGGCGACCTTGAAACGTTTGGCAAGTCCGCGCGCGTATCTAGTCTCAAGCGCATGCCGCTGGCCGTACGAAAACGTAATCGCCGCCACTTCGCCTGCGCCGAATTTCGCGACCGCCAGCGCGAGGGCGGTGGCGCTGTCCTGCCCGCCGGAAAGAACCACTACCGCCTTCACGGCCTGTACTCCGCGGAACTGTCGGCGGTCTCCCACACCTTCACTGCCGCGAGACCGGGGACCTTGGGCGCAAGACTGTCAAAGAAATGCCGCGCCAGATTCTCCGCAGTGGATCTGAACGGAAGCGATACGGTTCTCATGCCATGCTTTTCGACAACCTCCGCAATCTCGCGCTCTCCCTCGCTTCGGGTCGAATATATGAAAGCATGATCGAACCGGCGGCAAATGGTCTCGGTTGCGATCGCCTTGAGATCTTTGAAGTCGATCACCATGTCGTTGCCTTCGCTCGGATCGGTCGGCAGCGAGACGGACACATCGATCCTGTAGGTATGGCCGTGGAGATTCTTGCACAGGCCCTGGTGGTTTGTCAGGATGTGCGCGGCGTCGAACTTTACGGTCTTTGTGACGGTAGTCATGCGAATCACCTCCCCTTGGACTGCGGAACCTGCGCGCGCGCCATAAACTTGGAAAGCCCTGCGAGCGCGCACGTGAACAGCAGCATCAGCGTCGAAAGGGCAAACACGGACGGCAGGTTTTTCGAGTGCTTCGTCATCGAGCTTACATACGTCGGGAACGTGTTTGTGCCTGCGCCGTTCACAAACGACGTGATCACGACATCGTCGATCGAAAGCGTAAACGCGAGAAGCCCGCCTGCTATTATGCCTGGCATAAGAATGGGAAGCTCGACCTTGAAGAATGTGTACCACGGCCCGGCGCCCAGGTCGTACGCGGCCTCGACCAGCCTGTCGTCGAAGTCCTGCAGCCGAGCGAGGATCGTCATCACCACGTATGAGACGCAGAACGTCACGTGCGCAACGAGAATCGTCCAGAAGCCACACTCTATGTTCGCCGCGACGAACAGCATGAGCAGCGATATGCCTATCAATATGTCAGGCATCACTAGCGGCGTGTAGACAAGAGCGTGGTGAATCGACTGAAGACGGTCCTTCCAGCGATGGAGGGCGAGCGCGGCCGTCGTGCCTATTACGCACGATATAAGCGTCGCAAGACCGGCGATCGTAAGCGAAAGCCAGAAACTCTGCATCAAGGCCTTTACGGAGTAGTGCCCGGAAAATATCTGCGCGTACCACTTCATGGAAAAACCGATGAAGCGTCCACGGGCATCGGTGAATGACATGGATATTCCGTTTGGTATGAAACCGTATACCACGACGAGGATTATCGGCACATAGAGGAACGCGAGCACAAACGCCAGCACTGCGACCGAGAAGAACGACCTCTTCACCTTGCGCCTCCTTCCGTCATGCGCGCAGCGCGCGTCTCGACACGCTTTCTGTCGCGCGCGTCCTGTCGCGACTTCCACCACATGGCGACCGCAAGCGGCACAAGCACCGACACGGCCATCAGCGTCGCAAGCGCAGACGCGTGCGGAATGTTGCGATTCTGTATGGCCCGCATGAATATCTTGTTGCCGATGAGCACGCAGTCGGTGCCGCCGAGCATCTGCGGAATGACATACGAGCCGATCGCAGGTATGAACACCATCAGTATGGCCGACACGATGCCTTGGCGTATTCCAGGCACGAATATCTTTCTGAAGGCGTAGAAGCTCTTCGCACCAAGGTCGCGCGCAGCTTCCAGAAGAGCAAAGTCGAACTTCTCCGCAGCCGTGTATATCGGCATTATCGCAAACGGCAGGAAAGAGTAGACGGACACAAGCACTACGGCCGTGTCCGAATCGAGTATCGTCGATGTCGCGGGATCGACCGGTCCGGCGGACGCAAGCCCCGCCCATACGAGAACGCGCTGCGCAACGGCGGGCAGCCAGTCGAAAAGCCATTCGCGCAACTCAAGCCACGTGATATAGCACGACTGCAGCCAGCCGTCGGGATGCAGCATGGTCTTCCAGGCGAACACTCTCACAACGAAACTCGTCCAGAACGGCAGCATTATCGACCCAGCGACTATTGCGCGCCATTTCTTGTTCATGCGTGCTATCGCGTATGCGCACGGCAGTGCGAGCACGATGCACCAGAAGGTAACCTCGAATGAAATCCTGAAAGTGTTCCAGACAATCGCCGGATAGTCCGGATCGACCAGTTCGCGCCACGTGCTCAGGCTCCATTCACCGACACCTCCGTTGGTCGTGTGGGCATGAAAAGTGAACGCCAGCACGATCAGCGCAGGAATGGCGAAGAACAGCGCCAGCCACAAAAAGCTGGGCAAGGTCACGAGCCATTCCGCCTTGCGCGAACGAAGAGGGTTTTCCGTCATTGCACCTCCACCATGTAGCCATCGTCGGGATGCCACCAGACGAACACGTCGTCATTCCATGTAATCGGCTCCTGGTCGAGAAGAAAGCGCGAATGCGGCTTTAGGGCGGCGATCCTGAGATTCGAGGATTCAAGCCAGTATTTCGTGTACACTCCCTGGTAGACGATATCCTTGACCTTGGACGGGAACACGTTTATCGACGCGCCCTTCTCGGGCAGCGGCGGCGCAAGCGTAACGCGTATCTTTTCGGGCCTCACCGACAGATCGACCTTCTGGCCCACCTTCAGCGATTTGTCGTTGAACGCCTTTATCTGCGGGAAGCCGTCTACGGCAAGATAGCAGTAGTCGCCCTCTACGGCGGATATTTCGCCGGAGAAAAAGTTCGTGTCGCCTATGAACGACGCAACGAAGCGAGACGCTGGCGCCTCGTATATCTTCGCCGGTCCGTCAAGCTGCTCCACGGTTCCCTTGTTGATGACCGCAATCCTGTCCGACAACGACATCGCCTCGCCCTGGTCGTGGGTTACATAAAGGAACGTTATTCCCACCTGGTCGTGAATCGTGTCCAGCTCGAGAAGCATGTGCTGGCGCAGCTTGAGGTCGAGCGCGGCGAGAGGTTCGTCGAGCAGCAGAACCTGCGGACGGTCGACAAGCGCGCGCGCGATCGCAACGCGCTGTTTCTGTCCGCCGGAAAGCTGCGATGGATACTTCCAAGCCTGATCGGAGAGCTGGATCATTTCCAGTATCTCTTCCACGCGCTCTTCGATTTCGCCCTTCTGCTTCTTGGCGAGCTTCAGCGAAAACGCGATGTTGTCCCACACGGTCATCGTCGGGAACAGGGCGTAGTTCTGAAACACCGTATGGATTCTGCGCTGGTTCGGAGGAAGGTCGGTTATGTCGCGCCCTTCCAGATAAATGCGCCCCGAGTCGGGACGCTCGAAACCTCCGAGCATGCGAAGAAGCGTAGTCTTGCCGCATCCGGACGGACCCAGAAGCGAAAAGAACTCGCCCCTGTTGACGGTGAGCGATACGTCGTTCACCGCAGTCAATGCGCCAAAGCGCTTGGTCACATGATCGAAAACCAGAAATTCGCTCATTTCAGCTCCACTACCCTTCCTCCGTTCAGGCGGGACTCCTCCGCCGCGAATGCAATGAGGTGGCTCTCCAACGACCCCTCTGTGCAAGCCCGTATTTCAGCCGCCTCGCCACTCCTTGCCAGGCGTATGGCCGCCTCAACCAGATTGAAATCCCCGCCGCCGTGCCGCGACGGGTTGTGTTCGCGATGCGAAAACGGTCCGCTCGTCGCGTCGAGATCGGCGTCGCAGCATCCGAATCTGCATATGTGCAAGGTCTCGCCGTCGCCGATTATCTCGCCGCCCGTGCAGCTTATGCGGGTCGTGCGGACGTTTCTCTCGGTGTATCCGGCCATTACAAGGCTTACGGTCGCGCCGCCGTCGAACTCCATGTTTACGACCTGATGGTCTGGCACGTCGTTGTCGCACGCGTAGACGCAACGCCCGAACGGACTCTCCTCCACGACTTTTTCCATCGCCTTGCGCGAAGTGTCCGCGAACATGTATCCAAGCCGTTCGCCGTATTCCAGATACATCTTGCGCGCGCTCCAGATGCAGTCGCGCTCGATCGCCGCAGGACATTCCATGCACCTGTCTGCCGCACCTTCGGGTCTGTTCTCGGGACGGAACAACCTAAGCGAACCGAAGCTGGATACGCGCCTGCACTTGCGCCCCAACCACCAATGGAACAGATCGAAATCGTGCGAGCATTTCTGAAGAATGATTGGCGAAGACTTCCGCGAATTGGACCAGTTGCCGCGGCAGTGCGAGTGGGCAATCTTGAAAAACCCCACCGACTCCTGATGCGCTATCGACACGACTTCGCCCAGCTCGCCGGAATCGAGGATGGCTTTGATGTGCGCGAAATAGCGCGTGTACCTGAGCACGTGACCGGTCATCACGAGAAGTCCGCGGCGAACGGCGGTGGCGACGATCTCCCGGCAGTGAGCCTCGGTTCTCGCCAGCGGCTTCTCGAGAAGCAGGTGATATCCCATGTCGAGCGCGGACATCGCGGCTTCGTAATGCAGCGCGTCCGGCAGAGTCACAAAGACGATGTCAGCCTCGGGTCGCGCCGCAAGGCAGTCGCGCCAGTCATGCCAATAGCGCGGCGCGGAAATCGTCTCGGCCTGTTCGGGATCCGCCACGCCGGCGATTTCAAGCTGGTCAGGGTGCGCCACAGCATAGGCCGCGTACGCGCGCCCTCTGTATCCTGCGCCGAGAACTATGGCCCTGACCGGCCGACTCTGAGTTGCGTCCATCGGATGTTACGGAACAGGAACCTCGGAAAGTATCTTGTCGATCACCTTGTCGCTGGTGATGTCTTCGGCCTCTGCCTCGTATGTAAGAAGGATCCTGTGGCGCAGCACGTCGTGAACGACTTCCTTTACGTCCTGCGGCGTTGCATACGCCCTGCCGTGCATCAGCGCATTGCCGCGCGCGGCGAGGTTGAGCGCAAGCGTTGCGCGCGGGCTGGCGCCGTTCTGGATGTGCTCGTTCTTCTCGCGGGTCTTGAACACTATGTCAAGAATATAGTCGCCCACTTTCTCGTCGCAGTAGACCTCGTTTAGCGCCGCGCGCAGAGCCTCGACATCCTCCTTGGCGCACACGGCCTTCGCCTCGGGCGCTGCGGCGCTTTCGGCAAATCGCTGCATGATGCGGCGCTCATCGGCCTTGGACGGCGCTTCGACGAGGCACTTGAACATGAAGCGGTCCACCTGGGCCTCGGGCAGAGGATACGTGCCCTCCTGTTCAAGCGGGTTCTGCGTGGCCAGCACGAGAAACGGACTGGGCAGGCGGTAGGTCTCGTCGCCGATTGTCACTTGACGCTCCTGCATCGATTCGAGAAGCGCGGACTGCACTTTCGCCGGCGCACGGTTGATTTCGTCCGCAAGCAGAAGATTCGTGAACACGGGCCCTTTCTTCGGCGTGAACTCGCCTGTCTTCGGCGAATACACGAGCGTGCCGACGACATCGGCAGGCAGAAGGTCCGGAGTGAACGATATGCGCCTGAATTCAAGGCCTAGCGCCTTCGCCAGCGTGTTCACCGAAAGCGTCTTCGCCAGCCCCGGAACGCCTTCAAGCAGTATGTGCCCGCCGGTTGCCATGGCCAATATGAGCCTGTCGACGAGCTTCTCCTGCCCGACGATCACCTTCGCGACTTCAGCGCGGATTTTCTCCACCAGTTCGCCCTGGCGGGCGATTCTGCCTGTTGCCTCTTTGAGGTCCATTTCAATACTCTCCTTTTGTAAGTTTGCGCACTATTTCCTTTACGGTGTGCCATTTTACCATATTGAGCCGTTTCAGTGTAGCGGAAATTCTGATTCTCTCGACATCTGTCGCCGCGCCTCCATCCGCAAGCAGGGCTCCTCGCCGCCGCTTTAGGCAGTCGCACCAGAGCGCGCGCACGTAGTCCTGCATGATGTCGACGGCCGAAAGCGAACTCGCGTTTGTGCGCCCCGCCGAAAGCATCAGTTCGTCGAACCAGCCGCGCTCGAGCGGTCCGAGGGAGTCGGCGAACGCCGCAAGCGTATCCTCGCCGCTGGCGACACCAGCCCTCCACGCTTCGACGAAGCGCCACGTGAAATTGTGGTTGAACACTTCCTGCGGAAGAAATTCGCCGATAATCGCGTCCAGCGCGACGTCACGCTCGTTGGCGAGCAGAAACGCGGCCATCGCAAGTTCACGGCCAGGAGGCGGTTCGACCGCTGCGGCGCTTTCGCCCGGAATCGCCGGATCGTCTTGCGCGCGAACCGAATAGTCCGCACTGTCGTCCGAGCCGTCCTGCCCGGCTGCTTCAGGCGCGCCATAGCGCGGCTTGACGGTGCGCGCGGACTGCGCCCGCAGTTTCTCAAGCTCTTCCGAAACGGCCGCAACCGGCAGCCCCAGCAGATTCGCCGCTTCATCGGCGAGGCTTGCGCGCAGTATCGCGCCAGGACAAGCCGCGATAGTGGACAGCACCGACCTTGACATGCGCGACACGGCGTCAATGGACCTTGGATTCGCCTCCTTCGCCCTTTCGACGCGGCACTGGAACGACACTATCGACTCCGCCGCGTCGAGAAGTTTGCGGAACGCATCAGCCCCTTTCGTGCGCAAAAACGAATCGGGATCGTCGCCGCCAGGCAGCGAAACGACTCTTACGGGAATCTCCGCGGCAAGCAGCATCGCAGCAGTTCGCACCGTCGCCTTGTGCCCTGCCGCGTCATCGTCGAATACGAGCACTACCGCGTCGGCGACGCGCTTCAGCATCTTTGCGTGAGTTTCCGTGAACGCCGTGCCCTGCGATGCGACCGCGACCGGAAATCCGGATATGTGAAGCCTTATTGCGTCGATCTGCCCTTCGCATACTATCGCCTCGCGGTGCGGAGCTTTGGCGATTTCCGCCGCCGCGCGGTCGAAGCCGAAAAGCACGCTGGACTTCTTGAATATCGCCGTCTCGGGCGAATTGACGTACTTGCCCGAATTCTTGCTCTCCACAAGCTGGCGCCCGGAGAATGCCACGACGCGGCCTTGGCGGTCCTTTATCGAAAACATGAGCCGCCCGCCGAAGCGGTGGTACCCGAGGTCGCCGGGCTTGTCGGGTCTCTTTACAACCCCAGCCGCTTCGAGTTCCTCCATTGTGTAGCCGTACTTCTCGGCCCATTTGCGAATGGGCACGATTCCGTTTGGCGCATATCCAATGAGAAAGTCGTCCTGTACCTTTTCGTTCAGATCGCGACGGACCAGATACTCTCGCGCAGGCGCCGCCTCCCGCATTTTGCCGAGGCACCGGTGGTAGAACCGGGCAAGCTCGGCCATAAGCGCCAAAAGCCGCTTGCGGCGGCCCGCCTCGGGATCTTCGCGCTCCTCGACCTTCACTCCGCACTGCTCGGCGAGCTTCTTCACGGCGTCCATGAACTCAAGCCCCTCGTACTTCATCACGAACTTTATCGCATCGCCCGATTCTCCGCAACCGAAACAGTGGTAGAAGCCTCTTGACGAGTTGATGCTGAAGCTCGGCGTCTTTTCGTTGTGGAACGGACAGCACGCCATCGCGCTTGACCCGGAGCGCCGCATCTGTATGCCGTACGACGAGATGAGATCCTCAAGGTCTATGCGGGCCTTTATCTCTTCGATCGTGCTCTCTGGTACCGTTGACATGTCGACGTGAACGCCACTTGCGAAAACTTCAGAACTTTATGGACTCGCCGTCTTTCGAAAGCCTGGCGCGCATGCGGGGGCGAGCCTTGCCTGAAAGGACGAGGTCGGCGAGCGGGTCTTCGAGGTAGTCTTGCACGACACGCCTAAGAGGTCTTGCGCCAAGCGCGGAGTCGTACCCCTTCTCGGCCAGGAATGCCGCCGCCTTCTTGTCCAGCGAAAGCGTGATGTGGGCCTCCTTGAGCCTGGCCTGCAGCTTTGCAAGCTCCAGCTTCAGTATCTCCTCCATGTCCGCCTTCTCGAGCTTGCGGAACACCACCGTCTCGTCAAAGCGGTTGAGCAGTTCCGGACGGAAGGTGCGCTTCGCTTCGGAAAGGAGTTTCTCCTTCAGCATTTCGTAGCTTGTCTCGGCGGTCTCCGTCGCGAACCCGAGGGTGTGTCCCTCGCGTGCAAAGTCGAATCCGAGATTGGCGGTGCAGATGATAATGGTGTTCCTGAAATCTATGACCCGCCCCTGGCCATCCGTCAACCGGCCGTCGTCCAGTATCTGCAGCAGCATGTTCATCACATCGCCGTTCGCTTTCTCGAACTCGTCGAACAGCACGACAGAATACGGCCGCCGCCGCACCTTCTCGGTAAGTTGTCCGCCTTCGTCGTAGCCGACATATCCCGGCGGCGCACCGACAAGGCGCGATGCGGAATACTTCTCCTGGAACTCGGACATGTCGATGGTTATCAGAGCCTTGCTGTCGCCGTAGATGCGCTCGGCCAGCATCTTCGCAAGATGGGTCTTGCCGACTCCGGTCGGCCCCAGAAACAGGAAGCTTCCGATCGGACGCTTCGGATCCGCCAGAAACGCCCTGCTTCGCCTAAGAGCGCGGGCTATTGCGCTTATCGCCGGCTTCTGCCCCACGACTGCCTCTCCAAGAGACTTCTCCATGCCCACCAGCATTTCCGCCGTGGCCGCGTTCATCTTCTCGACAGGCACTCCGCTCATGGAACTCACCGTTTCGGCTACATCGTCCTCCGTGGCGTCTATGGGCTTTTCCGCATGGGTCTCGCGCCACTTCGCTATCTCCGACTGAAGCTCGGCAGACGCCTTCTTGATGGCGTCGCGGTACTGCGACGCCGCGTCGAAATCGCCGCGCTTTACGGCCGCGTCCTTTCTGGCGCGAAGCGAATCGATCTCCTCCTGGCGGCGTGTCATCGATTCAGGACGCTCGCTTGCGCCCATCCTCAGGCGCGCGCCAGTCTCGTCCATCGCGTCGATCGCCTTGTCGGGCAGCTGCCGCGCGGGCAGGTATCTCGCCGTCAGCGAAACCGCAGCTCTGATCGCGTCCGCGCCGAACCTCACGCCGTGGTGTTCTTCGTACTTGGGCGCGATTCCCTTCAGGATTCTGACGCTGTCCTCCACGGTAGGCTCGTCGACCTGCACGCTCTGAAAGCGCCTCTCGAGCGCAGCATCCTTTTCGATGGACTTGTGGTACTCTTTCAGCGTCGTCGCGCCGATGCACTGCAACTCGCCGCGCGCAAGCGCGGGCTTGAGTATGTTCGCCGCATCCATCGCGCCTTCCGCGCCGCCGGCGCCGACCATGGTGTGTATCTCGTCCAGAAAAAGAATGATGTTGCCGCTTCGCTTCGTCTCGTCGATTATCCGTTTGAGGCGCTCTTCGAACTGACCGCGGTACTGCGTGCCTGCCACGACGCGCGCCATGTCCAGCGCGACAACGCGCTTGGACTGCATTTTCTCGGGAACCGCCCCAAGGTGTATGGCCTGCGCCAGGCCCTCGACGACAGCGGTCTTTCCGACACCGGCCTCGCCAATGAGCACGGCGTTGTTCTTCGTGCGGCGCGAAAGTATCTGGATTACGCGCCGCAGCTCCTTTTCGCGGCCGACGACAGGATCGAGCTTGTCCTGGCGGGCCAGGTCGGTGAGATCGCGCCCGAACGTGTTGATCGTCGGCGTCTTCTGCGCTTTTCCGTTGGCGCCGCGCTGCGACGGCGAGTCTTCGTCCGCGCCGTCCTCTTCGTCTGCGTCGTCCTCCTGCCCGTCTGCAGACGATTCCGCCGCATCGTTCTGCGCCTGCATTCCGGCCGAAATGAACTTGTCCACCGTCACTCCGGCGTTGAACAGCAGCTGCGCCGGCGCGTTCTCGCCTTCGCGCAGCATCGCCGCCACAATGTGGGCCGTACCGACGACATTCCCCGCGCCAGCCTCAAGCTCGGCCATCTCTAGCACCTTCTTCGTGCGCGCGGTCACAGGCAAGGCGCCGCGCTGCAACACCCCGTCGCCTCCGCCCGATATCATGTTCTTCATCGACTCGGAAAGATCGTCGAGGGCGAGCCCCAGCTTGGCCAGCCGCCGCGCAGCCTCGCAGCCCGGTATCGCCAGCAGGGAAAGGAATATGTGCTCGCAACCGATGTGGTCGTGGCCAAGCTGTCGTGCACAACTGTCGGACGCATTGAGCGCGTCCACGGCGTTTTTGCTGAATTTCACACTCACAGAAACCGTCCTTCCCCGTCATCTCCGAGCACGACGTCCTCAAACCGCTCGTTCATCTCGTCGGCGAGCTCGGCGTCCATGCGGTCGCGCTCGTCCTGCGGCATGATGTCGCCTCGCGACGAAAGATCGCACTCGCGCATCCACTTGTCTATCTCCTTCACGCCGACTCCGTCGAGCATGTTCTCGAGCGCGGCCAGTCTTAGCGGCGACAGAAGATCGAAGAATTCGCCGGGCGAAAGCAAACGGCAGTTCTTCATCACCGCAAGCGCCCTGCACAGCGAGTCGCCGAACACGCGCGCCAACTCGACACAAAGACGCTCGCGTGCGTTGTGCTCCTGGTCGAGGATGTCCGACACGACGCGCTTTGCACGCTCTTGCGGACACAAGTACTTGAGGTCGAACACATGCCCCGCATCGCGTATGCCGTCTACATCGCACCCTTCAAGCTCGATGTCGAGCGCGTGCAACGCGCGGCGCACGGCGTCGAGCTCGCCGATGAGATGCAGCCCCTCCAGATGCAGCCTTTCGCCTACGCGATAGGCCGCCTCCACCCGCGAACAAGGGAAGAGCCTGTATTCGGGCGTTTTCTTGGCCTTCGGCTCCCCGACAGCCTTCTCCAACCCGTTCACCATGCCTTGCATGGCGTTCATGATAGCCTCGATGATTGGCGGCGGAGCATCGCCGTCGCCTCCTACACGCGTAACGGAAATGGACATGCCCGGTGGCAATCCAGGCGCTTTGCGCGTACGCTGGCTCTTCTGCTGACGCCGCATACGTTCGCGCTTCGCACACGCCTTGCACACATAGAGCTCGCGATCCTCATCTTTAGCCTTGAGGATAATCGCCGTCTCCGCGTCATGTTGATGACACAATTCGCACTTCATAAGAGAGAGATTATACCAAAAATGCGCAGCACGCGCATTTGTGGTGGTGGACCCGGCGGGACTTGAACCCACGACCCGGAGATTATGAGTCACCTGCTCTGACCGACTGAGCTACGGGTCCGTTGAATTGGGAATATTATATCATAACTGACCGCACCGCCGCAAGTGCCCCCGTGCCCACGGCCCAGCCGTCGGCAATCGGGCGCACATTCTGCCGCCCGGCGGGACGAGTGGCGGTATTTTCCTCACCAATTACCCCTAGGGGTGGCATTCCATAGCCCTAAGGGTGAGAGCACTTCCCCCTTAGGGTCTCTTTAACTCCCCCTTAGGGTGAGGTCGCCTCACCCTTAGGGGTTTCGAGACTTACCCTTAGGGGGAAATCACACATGCCGCCATACGAATCTGCCATGGGGTCCATGGCCGACTCGCCAGTCGCAACCGCCCTACTGGGAGAGCGGGCGTCTCGCCCGCTCAGAAGGAAGATTAAAACCCTCCTTATTCACTGGGAGAGCGGGCTCCAAAAAAGGCAAGGACGCTTGATGCGCAGTTACCGGCGCAGACCGTCCAGAAGCGCGCGTTTGCGCGGATTGTTCTTTGACGGACGGAGGTTCTCGGCATTCTCGCCCTCAAGCTCCACGCTCCAGCCCGGCCATTCGCGAAAGGCGTGGTAGGTCCAGTCCCAGCCATACTCCTCGAAAACCGAGATCGCGTCTTTGAGATACTTTCCCGCGTCAGGCGCCCAACATGCCGCGCTGAACTCGCCGACGTAGATTTTCGCGCCGTACTTTTTCTGGAAAGCGCGCACCGGCGCGAGAACCTTCTTCAAATAACTCCTGTCCCAGCCCTTTTCCCTGTTCGGCCATCCTGCCGTCCACGGCCGCGTGCCGAGAACGCGCTGGTGCGTGAAATCGAAAGGCTCGTACATGTGAACCTGGTAAATGACGTTTTCGACGGCGAACGGTTTCAGCGCGGCAAAAGCGGCAGGCCCGCTCCATTCGTTCGCGGTCGCAATGATCGGCGTCTCGGCATCTTCCGCACGCACGGCCTCGGCCGCCTTGCGCTGAAGACTCCAGCAGTCAAAGCCGGGCGCGGCCATGCGCTTGTGGCACGGTTCGTTTATGAGGTCGTAGCCGTAAATCCCCTCGCGCCCCTTGAAGCGCCTCGCGATGCGCCGCCACATGTCTACGAAATACCTGGCGTATCTCTCTTCATAGAACATGTTGTGTTCAGAAGCGGCGTCTCGTCCGCCCGGCGGAACGTGCACGTCTATCACGACCTTCATGCCGTACTTCACCGCGAGCGGCAGCACGACCTTGTCGAGATGGTCGAGCCTCGACTGCATCCATTTGTCGTACTCTACAATATCGCGGTTTGCGTCCACGCCGTGCCAATCGCGGACGATCTGATACCTGAGAAGCGTCGCGCCCCACGATTTGAGCGTCTTGAAATCATCCTCCGTCATATCGCGCGCCGGCGACATGACTCCGCGGCGGCGCGGCGCATTCGCGACATCGGCCGTGTACCGCGCAGGCGTGGCGTCCGCCGGCTCGCCCGGCTCGTCGAACGTGAGCCGACAGCGCATCAGCCAGTGGTCCGAAAGCGTGACATCGCCGAAAACCTGCACTTCGTCTATCCAAAGCCCCTTCGCGAAGATGTTGTCGATGGACAGGACAGGCTTGTGGGACGGCCACGTGTTTATCGTGCCCCAGTGCGCCGCGACGTAGCCCGCCGCACGGAACGCCTCGTAGTCTTCGGGAGTGTTGACCTCGGTCTTGCCGTCGGACATCATGAGCGACGTGTTGAAGTCGCCGCCGATCACGACGCGCGGCTCGTCCTTGAAGTCCTCGATGATCTGGCGTATTTCGTCCTTACGGTCGTCCATGTGGCCGGGGAGGGTGATGTTCCATTCGAGATGCGCCTCGACGACGACTACCTCGCGTCCGCCGATTCTGAGTCGCGCCCAGCGGTAGAAGCGCGGCACGGTGGTCTTGCGGAACATGCGCCGCCCGCTGTCCAGACATTCCGCGCCTTTCCAGTAGAGCGAGTTGTAGTCGAATGGCCGCGTCTTTTCGCTGGCGAAGCCCGTGTAGCGCGAAAAGATCGTCTCGCGCGCAGTAAGCGTGCTCGCCGCGTCGCAGAACCACGAATCCTCGCAGATGCCGATCACTGACGCATCGGCCTTGTCGAGAAAAGCCTCGTATGCGGCCTTGTACTTCGGCATCTCGGCCGCCGGAATCGTCGATGGATAAGTCTTGCCGCACGAGTAGTGGGCGATGTTCCATGTCGCGAAAGTGAAGGATCGCGACTCCGACCTTCTCGCCTCTGCCGCCTTCAGCTGGGCTTCGGCGCAGTTTGTCGTAACCGTCTGCACGCCGCGCCGGAACGCCTCCTCGGTGTCTTCGAGCTTGTCCACGGTCCAGACGTGGAACTCGTAGCCCGCCTTGCGGACTTCGGCGACCATCTCCTTCGTGACGACAGTCGGGTCGAAGTGGCAGTCCACTCCGTCCGCGCCAGTCTCGCGCATGACGTCTATAACGTCCTTGGCCGTCACCGGCGGATATCC
Source organism: uncultured bacterium (assembly GCA_902776615.1). Classification (GTDB taxonomy): domain Bacteria; phylum Verrucomicrobiota; class Kiritimatiellia; order RFP12; family UBA1067; genus UBA1067. The sequence continues at coordinate 34,247 of CACYQU010000001.1, read as the reverse complement.
CGGCGTTTCCCAATGTTTGCTGGAGGTGATCCAGAACACCTTGTATTCAGGCATCTGCTCCTTGGCTGCCTTGCACGCATCCTTGTCGAAGGAGATGAAAAGAGTGTTTTCCGGCGTCGCCGTCTTCTGCGTCGCAACAACCTTCTTGATGTACGGCACGATTTCAGGTCCGGGCTTGATCTCGACATATATGTAGCGGCCGTCGCGGGCGAGCGCGAGCACCTCCTCCAGAAGCGCGGGACGCGTCGGAGAGAACTTAGAGCCCTTCCACCTGCCCCATCCGCCGACGTCGAGTTTCGATATTTCCGCCCACGCGACATCTGCACACTTGTTCGTGTTCGCGCCATTCGTCATGCGCGAAAAATCCTTGTCGTGGAAGGTGAAGACGCGCCCGTCCTTCGAGAGGTACACGTCGCACTCGAAGCCGAATCCGCGCTCCACCGCCGTCTTGTAGGCGTGAAGCGTGTTTTCGGGCGCATCCAGCGATTCGCCCTTGTGCGATATGAGCGTGTCATATCCGACCTGCGCCGAATGGACGCTGCTCTGCACAGCCGTGCAGAGCAACACACCAAGAAGAAACCGTATCATCGCTTACAGCCTACCTGATGATTATCATCAAGCCCTTGGTTTCGGCGACCTTGAGCCATATTCCGGTCGAATCCCTGCGAAGCGAAACGCTATACTTGCCATTATATACAGTCGCAGCATCCGTCGATACGCCGTTCAGCGTAACCGTCCAGCCGTCAAGCAGGCTGCCGCCGCTCGTGAACTGGGCAACCGCATAATCGCCGACGACAGGCTCGGCAGTCGTATCGAACGTAACATCAATGGTTCCGGCATACGGCGCGGCGGCAAGCGTTCCCGAGCCGATGCATCCCACGGTATTGTAGAGCGCGTTCGTGCCCTGCGTGAAGTCCATCGGTACTGTGTAGGACTTTGTCGCCGTGTCGGTCAGCGTCACCGATCCCGTGAAGCCAGAGAGCCGCGCCGGAAGAAGCGCAAGGTCCTTTGCCTTCACGACCGCTGTTGAATTGCACGAGTTTGTGATGTCAAGCGTCGTCGCGTTTACCGCGCCGGAAAGATATGTGTCATAGTCGAATGTCACCTTGCCCGTGACATCGCGAACCGTCAAGTTTACATTGGTCGAGAGGTAGATATTGCCGGTGAAGTCGGCGTCATCAATCTCGACATTGCCGATTCCAACAGCCGAGGCGGTGTTAAACCAACTCCATGTGCAGCCGAGGTCCTGCGGACGTCCCACGACATGCAGCGCGCTCTTGAGCGTATCGACGTGAATCGTGTTGCCGCCCCAAACGGCGAGTGCGCCGCCGCCGCGCAACGCGGTGTTGCGCGCCTCGCCGCGGAGCGTCCCGATGTTCACTTTGCCGTTTGCTGTCTCGCCGCTTCCGTTCTTGCCGAAGAAGATTCCGTTGGCGTTCAGCGAAGCGTTACCCGTGTAACTTCCACCGTTGTTCAGCGTCACATCGCCGAGCGAGGCATCGACATCCAGCGAATCGACCCAGAGCAGCGAGGCGTTGTTGAATCCAGTCGCCGTACCCTTGAACGTGAACGGACCAGAAAACCGCGCCGCCTTGTTGAAGTTGCCGAATTGGATCGTTCCAGCACCCGAGACAGCGCCTGTATATTGCTGACTGTTGAGAAGCCCGCCGCCGTCGCCGTAGATGCGGAACGTACCGTTCATCACAAGGTCGCCCGTCTCTGGACTATCGCCGATTGTTATCAAATAATAGTTGCCGTTGCTGCTATCGTAGGATATGCTTGTAGCGGGCTGGTAGCGAAATTCGACACCGGACGGAATCGTGAGCGCGGAACCATCCGAAATCGCCTTGTCTTCACACAGCAGGATGTGCTCCGCTTCCGACAGGTCGATTTCGCTGAACACCCCTGCGGGAATCGTGTTCAGGAGAACATAGCCGACAAGCTTGAGCTTCGAGCCTTCCGGGAACCAGTAATTGCTCCACACTGGGCGCTCGCCACGGATGTACCATTTCTTGGCACCGGAGTGATAGGCTGTTTCGCCGCCGTTTGCAGAGGTGCGGCCAAAAACATAGTAGCCGTTTGCGTCGGGTGCAACGTATGTTCCGGTCGGGAACGTGCCGTCCGTGGCGCCTGCGACTGCGAGGACGCCGGAACCGGCGAGCCAAGCAACCTGGACGCCGCCAACTCCGTCGCCGGAATAAAGCCCTTTCTTGACTGGCTGACCGTCCACATAGAGAACCTTCGCTTCCGCACGGAAGCCAGAGGGCAGGTCGAGAGTCGCACCATCTTCGAGAGAAAGGCCCATAAGGCTGATAGTATCGGTTGACGCGACAGTCACCTGCGAACCGATGATCTGCACATAGTCGGTCGTAGAAGAACTCGGGGTGGTAGGCGTAGTGGAGGCGGTTGATTCAGGAGCATCCCACGAAATGTCAGCCCAGTTCGCCGCCGCGCCATTGTACTTGAAGGAGAAGAAGCGCAGCTTGTCGATCACGGCGTTAGTCATCATCTCCGATTCAGAGAGCGAGCGGTTATAGAAACGGACGGCGTAATAATGGCCATGCATGGTGTTGGCAGAATTGCCGTTGAGACTCCATACGCCGTCATACCATGTGCCACCATCATCTGTTGGCAACCACCCGACCACTTTCGAATTTACTTTGTCCTTGATCTCGCCGTCGAAGGCAATTCCATATTCGTTCGCATCGGAATAGCCGGTGAGTGTTCCCATGTCGTTAAAACCACCGGCATGAGGACGCGTCCCAGTGCCGATGTAGAAGTATATGTGTCCATTCTGAAAATAGAAACTTACACGATCTCGGTCTCCGACATACCTTGGGAAAGTATTGCCAGAAGTGTGTTCTACAGCATGCACCGCCGTTTCTAGTGTAAGTGAATCGCGGACGTAGTTGGGCATACCAATTATCTCGTGCCTGTTAGCGTACGTGCTGTCAAAATACCGCCCTGTCCAGCCCGCGCTCCCTTGCAGCGTTATGCTGGCCGAACCTTTGAGGTCGCGCCAGACCGATGCCGAAGGATTGTGCGCTCCGTTGCCTTCGTTGTCAATCGAGTCGAACTGCGTGACGAGACCATCCTGCACGTAGCTTTGCGGACCAAGCCCTGCCGCAAACGCGGCAATCGGTGCAATCGCCATCGCGCACACAATAGTAATCAATCTTTTCATGCTGATTTTCCTTTCGGTTGCTTTTTGCGAGTGCACAACCTGCGCACTACATTGATTTTCGCATTGTATTATAACATCTGCCGCGCGGAAGGCAAACCCCTCATATGAGGGGTTGCGAAAAAGACATTTGCCGTTGATGTGCCAAGGCAAATATGCGATAATACGAGGCATGTCGACAAGGCAAATAACATCCGCAGTTCTTGCGGCGATCGCCCTCTCGTGCGCAGGCGCGGACGAGCCGCGCGCCTTTGATTGCACGGGACGCGTCGCTTTCGTCTGCGGCGGCGAGCCGCAGAGATTGATCATGCTGCAGGAGGGCGAGCCGCAGGAGGTTTCCCTGTCGAGATCGTTCTGGCTTAAAGACGCCGGCACCTGCCAGGTCAAAAGCGGCGACGTGATTCATGTCACGGGCGTCGCGACCGAACCCGCCGGACTCGTCAGGGAGGAGAAGCCATACGAACCGGCGCTGATGGTCACGAACCTCGTGCATCTCGGCTTTTCCCCGTTCTCCGGCGGAAGGCGCGTCACGGCGCGCCAGATCAACGCAGGCGAACACAGAGGGGAATTGGTTAGTCTTGTGGGCATAGTCTCGGCCGTAATGCGCGACGAGATGAATCCTCTCTGGAACTGGCTCGTTCTGCGCACGCGGCCGGGCGACGTCTATGTCGCCACGCCGGATCACGAGCACCCCTATGACGAACTTCTGGCTCTTACAGATGCAGAGGTGGAGGCGACGGGCTTTGTCATCGAACAAAGCCGCTGGCGCAGGTTCAGGGGACAATACATCATACCGGTCGGAGAAAACGGCATGAAAGCCACGAAAGGTCCGCCGCCACTCGAAGCGGTCGCGCCGCTTCCTGCGGGATGCCTCGACGTCGAAACGCTCGACCGGCTTCTGAAGAACGGCGGTCTCGTCCACCGCGTAAAGATCGACGGGCGCATCATCGCCGCGAGCCGCAGGTTCTGCTTTCTGCACTCCGCCGAGGGACATATCCTCAAGGTCGCCCCGCTGTCCGGCGCATGCACGCCGGCGTGCGGCTCGCATGTCGCCGCAATCGGGTTCGTTTCGCTGGATTCGTGCGGCATCAACCTCGGCGACGCAGTGTTTGCGGAAGGCTGCCGCGACCTGCCGGAGCAGCCGCTCCCTTGCGCCGACGCCGTCGGAATCGAGCAGCTTTTCGCCGAGACGAAAAACCCGAGCGGCTCGTCGCCGTTCAGGCTAAGGCGGCTTGTCTCGGTATCAGGGACGGTGGTCAACCCGTCGCTGGACATGTCCGGCGGCAGTTCGATTCGCATAGAACAGAACGGTTGCGGCATAAACGTGGACGTGTCGGCCTTGACCGGCCGTGGACCCGTCGGCATCCCGTCCGGATGCGAAATTCGCGTCACGGGCGTGTGCGACGCCGAATTTAGCACCGAGTCCGCAATCGCGTCCTTCCCGCGCTTCGCAGGCCTGTCGATCTTCCCGATGTCCGCATGCGATATCGTAGTCGTCAAACGGCCGCCATGGTGGACGCCGGGGAAGATGTACGCGGCGATCCTCTCGCTTCTCGGCGCGCTGGCCGTCATATCGGGGCTGTGCGTCGCACTGAAAGTGATGTCCGACAAGCGAGGGCGCCAACTCTACGACGAACGGGTCGCGCACATCAGAACCGAGGCGAAGGTCGAGGAGCGCACGCGGCTTGCCGTCGAGCTGCACGACGCGATTTCGCAGACGCTTACGGGCGTAGCTCTGCAGGTGGACTCCGCCGCAAGGGCGAACGGCGACGACGCCAACACGGTCGGGTCGTTTCTCAAAACGGCGCGCAACATGCTGGCGTCTTGCCGCCGCGAACTCAAGGACTGCCTCTGGGATCTGCGCAGCAGGACGTTCGAGGAAAAGGACATGACAGAGGCCATCATCCGCACGATCGGTCCGCACAAAGGCGACGCGGCGGCAAGCGTGAGGTTCAACATCCCGCGCGAACGGCTTTCGGAATCGACGACCCACGCAATTCTGAGCATCGTGAGAGAACTTACGGTGAACGCGATAAGGCACGGCAAAGCGACGCACGTATGGATCGCCGGCGAACACCATGACGGAACAATCACCTTCTCGGTCCGCGACAACGGAAGCGGTTTTGAATTGGCTTCGGCCCCAGGTCCGCAGGACGGTCATTTTGGGCTGCAGGGCATACGGGAGCGCGTGAACGAGTCTGGCGGCTCGGTGGATGTCGCCAGCGTTCCTGGCGCCGGCGCAAAAGTCACGGTATCGATCAAAATGGAGGCATCCGCATGTTCAGGCAGTCCCGAACGGTCCAGGAGGCACACGCCATGAAAAAGATCAGAGTTCTCCTGGCCGACGACCACCTCGTAGTCAGAATGGGCATTGCATCGATATTGTCCTTCGAAAAGGACATCGAGGTAGTGGGCGAAACCGACAACGGCGTTGACGCCGTAAGGCTCGCGAAAGAGCTGAAGCCCGATGTCGTACTGATGGATCTCAAAATGCCCCGGCTCGGCGGCGCGGACGCCACGGTGCAAATACATTCAGCCGACAGCAGCATAAAGATTCTCATCCTCACCACCTTCGGCTCTTCTGCGGAGCTAAAGAAAGCTATGGACGGCGGCGCGACAGGAGCGCTCCTCAAGAATTCGTCGCAGAACGAAATCATCGACGCAATACGCATGGTGGCGTCGGGCAGACGTGTCATAAGCGGCGAGATACAGCACAGCATCGAGGATCTGGGCTCAGTACCGGAAATGTCGCAACGTCAGCTAGAGATACTGAATCTCGTCGCAAAAGGCTTCTCAAACAAGGAAATCGCGAAAATACTCGGCGTTTCGCTCGAGACCGTCAAGGACCACGTCAAGAAGATACTTCTCAGAATGGATGTCACCTCACGCACCGAAGCCGCGTCACTCGCCGTCAACATGCAGCTTGTGACAGGGTGAAACAAAGGCCTACGGCCATCGTCATATTACTGGGAGAGCGCGCGTCTCGCCCGCCGGGTTTAACCGAATAGCGACCTAAGCTTCTCAAGCGTTACAGGCTTGTAAAGCACACCGGTGAAATCGGCGGCATTGGTCTGCTTGCACGCTTCGACATCGGCTGTTATCAGATACACCGGCAGACGCAAGAACTTTGCATTCGAGCGGATTGCGCGAATCAGCCCGTAGCCGTCCAGTTCTGGCATCCAAAGATCGGAGAAAACAAGGTCTATCTTCGCATCGCGTTCCAGAATCTCCATCGCCTCCCGTCCGTTTTCGGCCATCACCATGTCGCGAACTCCGCATTTTGCAAGGAGCGCCTTTAGGACGGATCGGTTGACCTTGGAATCGTCAACGATGAGAACGCGCGATGGCGCGCGAGCGACACGGCACGCCCCTTCCGTCTGGCTGTCGGATGCAGCCGGAGCGGATTTCGCCATCTTGACATTCCGCAGCGTGACAGTAAAGGTAGACCCGACATCCACTTCGGACTCGACGGACAAATCGCCACCCATCAACGAAGCAAGCCTGTGGCAGATCGGAAGACCCAAGCCTGTTCCGTCACGGTGGTTCTTGTCGACAACCTGGACGAACGGCTGGAGTATGCGAACGAGATTTTCCTTCGATATGCCCTTGCCCGTGTCGCCGACGGACAATGCAAGGGTACCGTCGTTCTGCCATGTCACGCGAACAGTCACCGTACCCCTGTCGGTGTACTTGTATGCGTTCGACAGCAGGTTGAACATTATCTGCCTGATACGCTGGGGGTCTATGTCGAGAATCGGGATTTCGCCGATTTCGGTCTTGAGCGCAAGCGACTTGCGGGCACGGGCGACCTCGCACGCGGCGACAACTTCGCGCACAAGCTTCACCACATCGGTCGGCTCGTTTATGATCTCCAGTTTGCCGCACTCCATCTTCGAGAGGTCGAGCATGTCGTTCACAAGACGCGCAAGAACCTTTCCGCTGGAGTAAATCGAGGATATGTAACTCTTGCGCTCCGCTTCGTCGGGAACGCCTTGGTTCAAAAGATCGGAAAAACCGATGATGGCGTTGAGAGGCGTGCGTATGTCGTGCGACACCGTAGAAAAGAACAGGCTCTTCGCCTTCGCGGCCTGGCGCTCGGCGTCAAGCTGCGCCTCGCATGTGTGCGCAAGCATCTTGTTTAGATGCTCTTCCTCTTGAATCTCCTCGACCAGAAACACATGCAGCAGACAGCATCCGAGAATGCATCCTATCGAATAGTACGGGAACAGCGGGTTGAAGAACTGAAACGACAGCGACATCGCCATTGTAACGCCGAAGGCGAATACCATCTTGCTGTGGCGACGGCTTCTGCCCTTTGCGGACATGAGTCGAGCCAACGTCAGAATCGATCCGTACACATTGAACACCAGCAACAGTATATGCGCCAAATTGCGCAACGGCCCTGTGCCATACACGCCATTCGCATCCACGCTAAACAGGCAAGAATTGAAGATGTTAAACGCAAGCGCCACAACAAAGAAGGAAAGCACCAGGTGCCCGGCCCAGAGCATGCATGCCCGCATCGGACCGGTCATCCCGAGATACACCACGACAAAACGCGTCCATGTGCAAAGCGTCAACGCCATCATTATGAAGTACAGAAAAGTGTCGGCATAGAGAAGAGTCGGCATGTTCATTTCGGCGCATATGCCCCACAAGACATCGGACACGAAGGATATCAGCAGACAGAGAAGGAATATCCTGTACTCGAACGCGCCGACATGCACATCAAGATTACGCCAGTTTACAAGCTGGTGCCAATTGACAATCACGTGCACCAACAACGACAGCACAGCGAACGCCGAATAAAAATAAAAGTAATTCTCCATTTAAAAGCATACCCCCATAGTTGGAAGTATTATACCACAACCCCGCAAAGGAGTCTACCGCCAATCGTCTATGAATCCGGCGGCAGCAAGTTTATCTTCCGTAAGCCCTTGCGTAACGCGGTTTTTTGCAACATATTTGCCGAGAATATCGCCTTCCAGGTTGACCTGGTCGCCTGCCTTCTTCGCACCAAGCGTCGTTTCGGCCGCGGTCGTCGGTATGAGATCCACGCCCAGCCAGTCGTCGCCTATTGCGGAAACAGTAAGCGAAACGCCGTCGATTGCTATCGACCCTTTGAGCACCGACTGCGCCGCAAGCACACGCCCGCACTTTACGCGCAGCTGGAAGTCGCGCCCCTTGGGGAGTTTCTCCGCGATCATGCCGCGACAGTCTATGTGGCCCTGCACTATGTGGCCGCCCATCGCATCGCCGGCACGAATCGCGCGCTCCAGATTCACCTTGCAGCCAGGCAGAAGTTCGCCAAGACCCGTGCGGGAAACCGTCTCGCGGAGAACATCGGCCGTGAACCGCGAGCCGTCGCATTTCACAACCGTGAGGCACACGCCGTTTACGGAAACAGACTCCCCTTCCTCAAGCGGTCTCGTCCACGGTCTGTCCGCAACAATCTCAAGAACAAGCCCCGACCCGTGCGAAACACGTTTAACCGTTCCAATGCGCTGTATCAATCCTGTGAACATAGCTTAGACCTTGGATTTGCAGTTGAAACCGAAATTCATCCCGGACCCCTCGCCGGACCATGACGCAAAGCCGGAGAGCCCGGCAGTGAAGAACGAATCGCCGTCCGACAGAAAGCATCCGCCGCGAAACGTCGTGCCGCGAATCGCGGAAGAAATGCGTTTTGAGCCTATGAAGACCGGGGCGATCGCAGCAATCCATTCGTCAACAAGGCCTGCATCGGCAAGAGAACGGGCAAGCACAAGACCGCCTTCGCACAGAACGCTGGTCACGCCCATTCTGCCCAGCTCGCGAAGCGCCTTCTCCGCATCGTCGAAGACAAGTGTTTGATTCAGTTTGTCGGTAAATACCTGCGCGTCTTCAGGCAACCTGCCGCTGCGCGACACTACGACGCGAATCAAGTCCTTGTTCGGCTTGACGCGCGCCAGCAGAGAAGGATTGTCCCTGCGAACCGTCTCGGCGCCGACCATGATGGCATCGACGCTTTCGCGCAACCGGTTCGTGCGGCGTCTTGACGATTCACCGGTAATCCAGTCAGAGCCGCCCCGGTCGTCGCATATTTTCCCGTCGAGAGACATCGCGATTTTGACAGTGACATACGGAAGACCGGTCAGAACATGCTTGCGGAAGCCTGCCACAAGACTGCGGCAATCGGCAACAACGCCAGCGTCGCCCGCGAAGCGTTCGCATTCGACACCGTGTCTTGCGAGGGCGCGAGCGGCTTTGCCCCTGTTCTTGGGATTGGGATCCTGAACCGCATATACTACGCGCGATATCCCGGCCTCGGCGATTGCGTCCGTGCACGCACCTACGCGCCCTGGCTTGGAGCACGGCTCGAGCGTAACATATATCGTCGAGCCGGCGAGCGATCCAACGCCGCGCCGCATGGCGTTTTTGATGGCCGAGACCTCGGCATGATCGCCGCCGCATTTTTTGTGCCAGCCCTCTCCGACAATGGCGCCGTCCCTGACTATTACGGCACCGACTGCAGGATTGGGCCGCGTATGTCCCAGTCCGCGCGCAGCGAGCCGTGCGGCGCGAATCAGATAGTCGGAGTCAGTCATTTTGTCCGTTGCGCGACTTGGCGAATTTGTCCAGCACGGCGTTTACAAGCGTACGCGACTTCGGGCTTGAAAACCAGTTCACCAAATCTATCGCCTCGTTGATCACGACCGGCGCAGGAACATCGCTGTGCGCAATTTCCCAAACGCCAAGCCTCAGCACCGCGCGCTCGACCGTTCCCAGCCGGTAGATGTCCCAATTGTCAAGATGCGAAGCGATAACCTTGTCGAGCTCGCTCAACGCACCCAGCACGCCGACGACGCGTTCTTCCGTAAACGACTTGATCTTTCCCTTCGCCTTCGCGGGGCCGCCAAAATCCTGCTCAAGCGTACCGAGCTGCTCCCACTGCAAAGCGATAAAAGCAGGAATGTCGTCCGGCGGGTTGATGTCCGCGGCGGTAAGCATCTGTATCGCCCATTCGCGAGCCTGTCTTCTTGTCACTGTCATATGTTCTGCCTTCTGCCTTGTGCCATGGACAAATTATACCAAATCACGGCCTTACGAGCCAGGATGCACCGGATGCCCCCCGGCCTTGCACATCGGGCATTCCTGCGCACTCCACGTTTCGGGCGTCATCTGCATGAGCGAAACCATTGGAATGCCGTCAAACGAAACGGATCCGCCCGACCTGTCGACGAGCAGCAGGACCGCCGCCACCTCGCATCCTGCCGCCTTGACGAGATCTATCGTCTCCTGCACGCGGCCTCCCTTTGTGACAACATCCTCCGCCACTACATACCTCTCGCCCGGCTTGAGAGTGAAGCGACGCATGGCAAGAACCGTATTCGGCTTCCCGCCGGCGTCCACACCTTCGCCCTGCACCTTCTCGGCGAACACGCATTTCACGTCAAGAGCGCGCGCGACTTCGTGTCCCACGAGAATGCCGCCCACGGCAGGCGATATCACGCCGTCGATATCCGTCAAGTCGCACGAGAGCTTCGCCTTCCCGACAAGCGCGTCGCAGAGCTTCGCCGCCACGCGCGGATACCTGAGAACGTTGGCACACTGGAAATAGCGGTTCGAGTGCAGCTTTGAGCGCAGTTCGAAATGGCCCTCCAGCAACGCACCCGTGCTCCTGAACGATTCCAATACTTCATCTTGTGTCATTTTGCAATCCTTTCCTCTTGAGGTGACTACAGATTCAAAAGCTCTTCACGCGTGAACGCAGCCGAAGCCGCCGTATCCCGCGGATTGCCGTCCAGCGCGCCAGGCTCCGCCGCGCGCATGTCGGTGGGCGGCGAATCGACTCTGTCGGGCAAGGGCAAGTTGCGCACATTGCGCTTTCTGACGGATATATCCGCAACTGGCGGCAGTGCAACATCGGGTATCTCGTCGACAAACATCTCCAGCCTTAGGCTGCGCACACTTTCCGCATCGACATGCCATGCGGATCTGGCGACGGCGAGAATACGACGCTCGTCATCCGGAGAGAGAGAGACGAATGCACACGTCGCAGGACGCGCCTCGTCTTTCGCCGCAGAATCCGCAACAGGTCTCAACGCCTTGTACGGAAAAGCGTCGAATACAATCGCAGGAATAACCATCGCAATCGACAACTGCAAGATTTCGCTGCGGATTTTCCGCCTTGGCCTGTACGCTGCGACTCTCATTCCACGGAAGACTCCGACTTGTTCGCAACCAGTATCCGCTCCAATCCGCCCGTTCGCGCGATAGAAGCCATCTTCATGACGGCCTCGCACGGAACCCTTCTGTCGGAAAGCACAAGCAACGACTTGACATCCACCTTTGCGGCGCGATCGGCAAGATGTTCGCCGAGGGAAGCTGTCGACGCGTCGTCATCGAGCGAATACCTTGCATCGTCAAAAAACACGCAGATATCGCCTTGAAGAGGTATGACAAGCGCCACGAGGGAAGTCGCTTCGCCGTCACCCAAGCCGCCCTCAGGAAGGTTGAATACGACACCTTCGGCCTTGGTCATGGTTCCGCCTATCATGTACATCATCAAAAGAAGCGTCCCCACGGTTATCCACGGAACCGCGTCGTAAAACGGACGAAGCCACGCCGGCACATGGCGCCACATGCCTTCCGGAAGATCCGGCATCCAGTTCCAGGCGGATTTCATTCACCCTCCTTCGAAGTGAGATATCCGACTATCTGGCTGGCGGCCGCCTCCATCTCGACGACAAGGCGCTCCATCCTGAGACGCAGCATGCCGAACATCACCGAAGCCGAAACCGCCACGGCAAGACCGACGGCAGCCGATACCAGAGACTCCATGGCCGCACCGACAAGATTCGCTCTGGATACAATCGCATCGGCATTCACGAGGAGCATGGTCTTGATGAAGCCGATGATCGTGCCAAGCAGTCCAAGAAGCGGAGCTGCCGTTCCGATCAGGGCTAGAGTCGCAAGCCGCCTGTTGAGATAGCTCGCCTCGGCGCGTCCCTGGGAATCGACAGACTCCCGCAAAGAACTCTCGGATCCGTTGCGGTTGCGTATGGCCGTGGCGACGATACGGGCGACGGGAACCGATGCATCTTCGCACATCGCTATGGCCTCGTCCTCGTTGCCGCGCGAAAGAATGTTTGCTATCCCCTTCACAAAGTCCTGATAATCGATTTGGGCGCGTCTCAGCTCGAAGAATCTTTCCATGAAAACTATGAGCGCTGCGACGGCCATGACCAGCAGCAGCCAGAAAACAGGTCCTCCTGAAATCGTCATAGGAACTTTCCTTTGCTTTTTATGCTATTGATCCTGCGCGACGCCTCCGCCGCGGCGGGGACGTCGCTTTTTGCAACCAGCTTGAGAACGCTTACGGCCTGATCGTCGCGGCCGCGGCTTTCGCATTCCTCGGCAAGGCGAAAAGCCGCCCGGGCAAAGTCGGCCCTTGCGACATCGTCGTACTTCAGACCCTTCTTCCGTCCGTCTCTGTAGGCAAGAACCACCTGGGTATAGTACTGGTCGATCGCCTCGTCCATGCGTTTAAGCCGCTCGAATGTCTTTCCGATTTTGAACGACAGCGAAAGCCTCTGCGCAGGCGTAAGATTCTCGCCGAGGAGAATCGTCCGATATGCTTCAAGCGCGGCAAGATAACGCTCCGAATTGTCCGCGCCCATCGCAAACAGCGCATCCGCACGCAAAATCTGGGAACGGAGCCTGTCCGACGACGTACAGCCGGGCGACAGCGAAGCGCGCTCTAGAATCAACACCGCCTCGTCAAAACGCGCCAGCTCTATCAACGTCTCGCCCTGGACGATAAGTCCGGCGGCATTGGCCTCCGATTCGGGATAGTTGGCGACAAGCGTTCCGACGGTGGCGATGGCTTTCTGGTAGTCGCTCGCGGCGAACGATGCACGCGCGGACCACACAAGCGCGGCGGCGGCATCCTGCGATTTGGGCAGCAGTTCCGCATAATCGGAAAACAGCGCCGCCGACTCCTTCCATTTCGACTTGTTGTACGCAAGTTTGGCCAGCCACAACACGGCGGCGCCTTTTGTGTCGGGAGGAACCGTTTCATCTTCGGCGAGCGACCGCGCCTTTTTTTCGGCTTCTTCGTCGCGGCCCTGCCCATACAGGCAAAGAACGATGTAATAGGTCATTCGCGAACGCCTCGACAAATCCTCCAGGGCAATCCGTTCAAAGACTTTTTGCGCATCGGCGAATCGATATTGCGAATAAAGTGTGCGCCCCTCGTCCTCCAGTTCCTGAATGCGCAATATGTCGGCAAGCTTTGCCGCCGCCTCCGTGTCGGAATAATCCCTTCGAACGGTTCTGTATCGCTCAATCGCCTCGGCGCCCCGGCCAAGCGCCACGAGAGCATCGCCGGCCTTTACCAGCGCGGCCGCCTTTTCCGAACGGTTCGTGGACAGCTCCGCCGCGCGATCGAAAGCCAGAAGCGCCTCCTCGTCCCGGCCGAGCTTGGAAAGCGCCCACCCGCGGCCTTCCTGGAACGACGCGTCCTTTACTATATCCGGCCATGTTTCGACAGCCTCGGTGTATATCTGATTTGCCGCGGACCATTCGCCGCGATCCAGACGGGCGTCGGCCAATGCGAGGAAAACATCCTTTGCGCCGTCAGCGTCTGGCGAATCCTTGACAAGCTTCGAAATCGTCTTGGCGCCCTCGTCGAAAGTCTTGCCGTCTTTGAGCAGAGACACGCCCAGATGAAATCCGCAAAGCCTGCGGAGTTCGGGCGACACGACGACTTTGTACGCCTTCCGCAAGACGGCGACATCCCCAAGCTTCGCAGCGGCGTCGACCTTTATGCTTTCCGACGAATCGGCTGCGGCGAACGCCTTGCGCCAAATCGCTTTTGCGCCAACCGTGTCGCCATTCGCGGCAAGAGCGTCGGCCTTGAGCATCTCCATCTCGACATCGCCGTCGTCAGATTTGGACAATGCGCCAAGAGCCCCCTTGGCGTCGCCTTTTGCAAGCGCGATCCTGGCCTTGATCATTGACGAGGCGCGGACAAATTGCGGCAGCGAGAATTCCTTTTTGGAAACGATGCCGTCTGCCGCCGCAACATCGCCTGTGTGGAAAAGCGCAGCGGCTTTGTAGCACAAAAATCCTTCGCTGCCGGGATTTCCCCATTCGTCCAATGATTTCAGCACGTCGGGCCAACGCCCCTCGCGCGCAAGACTTTCAAGCACGACAAGCCGTCCGTCTTCTCCGCCGGCTTTTGCGGCATGGACCCGAGCCACCTCCCAGAGGCCGTCGCGCAAAGCCTCGCGCGCGACGTCAAGCTCGCTTTCGCCATCGGCCAGAACGACCGACGCGGCCAGTGCGACAACGGCAGCTGTCAGCGGTTTCTTCACTTAGATCACCGCCCCCATATAACCCATCTCCGCAAGGATTTTGGGGTTCTTCATCCAGCCAGGCTCCACCTTTACCCACAGTTCGAGCATAACCTTCACGCCAAACGTCTCTGAAAGATCCTTCTCGGCCGCCTTGCGAGCCCACTTGATAGTCTGTGCGCTGCGACCGATTACGATGGGTTTCTGCGACGGCCGGTTCACAAGCACGTCTACGGCGACAGTCCACCTTCCGCCGCTTTCGGCGATATCCTTGACTCTTACGCCAAGCTCGTGAGGCAGCTCTTGATGAAGCTTTGCGAGGAACTTCTCCCGAATGGTGTCGGCTATCGCAAGCTTGCGCGGATAGTCGGTCACGACATCCTCGGGGAAAAGAGGCTCGCCTTCTTCAGCAAAGCCGAAGAGGGCGTCCATCACTCCTTTTGCGCCTTCGTCGGACAGGGCGCAGCATTCCACCCAAACGGGCTTCGCGGCGGAGGGCGCTCCGCCTGCGGACGACGCCTCGTTCCAGGCATCGCGGAACATGGTCGAAAAGAAAGGCTTCGCATCGGCCTTGTTGAGCACGAACACGACTTTCTCAGGCGCCTCCTTCGCGACTCGCTGCATCCAACCGACATCCTCAAGCTGCGGTTCCTGGGAAGCGTCAAACACAACGCACGTCACATCGGTTCCCGCCGCGCTTCTTCGCGCCATGCGGTTGAGAAGCGTGCCGAGAGTTCCGACGGCCTTGTGGAGGCCTGGCGTGTCAAGCAGCACGAGCTGGCCGCGCGGATCCGCAACGATCCCGCGCACGGTGTTTCGCGTCGTCTGCTCGACCGGCGACACGATCGACACCTTCTCGCCGACGAGCCTGTTTACGAGCGTGGATTTGCCGGCATTCGTCCGCCCGACCACACCAACTATCGCAACCTTCGCCATAGGGATGTCAAGGAACCGGGAAACCGGCGGCGAGGGCCTTCGCCTCGCGCTTGACGCGCTCCTGCACTGCGGTGTCTGCGATATTGTCGAGCACGTCGGCAATCCACGTTCCGATCTTGATCATCTCGGGCTCCTTCATGCCGCGCGTAGTCACCGACGCCGTGCCGACGCGAATTCCGGATGTCTTGAAAGGAGACTCTGTATCATACGGAATCGTGTTCTTGTTGACGACTATTCCCGCCGCATCGAGCGCGGCCGCCGCGTCTTTGCCGGTCATCCCGCGCGACTTGACGTCGACAAGGAAGAGGTGGTTGTCTGTTCCGCCCGAAACAATGCGATAGCCTCGATCCTGCACCGTCTTGCACAGAACCTGACAGTTCCTCACAACCTGGGCGGCGTATTCCTTGAATTCCGGCTGCATGGCCTCGCGGAAGCAAACGGCCTTCCCGGCGATAACGTTTTCAAGCGGACCGCCCTGCATGCCGGGGAACACCGCGCTGTCGAGCGCCTTGGCGTATTTCTCCTTGCAGAGCACAAGCCCTCCGCGCGGACCGCGCAAAGTCTTGTGCGTGGTGGTCGTCACGAAATCGGCGTATGGGACGGGCGATTCATGCTGTCCGCCGGCGACAAGCCCCGCGATATGGGCCATGTCCACCATCATCAGGCAGCCGACCTTGTCGCATATCTCGCGGACACGGCGGAAGTCTATCCTGCGCGGATACGCGCTTGCGCCGGTAAGCAGAATCTTCGGCTTCACTTCCGCCGCCTGGCGCTCCAGCGCGTCATAGTCGAGCATCTCGGTCGTTTTGTCGACGGTGTAAGGCACGATGTTGTAGAGTTTGCCGGAAAAGTTCACAGGCGAACCGTGCGAGAGATGGCCGCCCTGGTCGAGTGACATCGAGAGAATCGTGTCGCCGGGCTGGAGAACCGCGAAGTACACGGCCATGTTTGCCGAACTGCCGCAGTGCGGCTGCACATTCGCATGCTCCGCGCCAAAGAGTTCGCACGCCCGCTTCCTGGCCAGTTCCTCGGCGGCATCGACAGGCAGGCAGCCCGAATACCAGCGCTTGCCCGGATAACCCTCGGCGTACTTGTTCATGAGCACGCTGCCGGTCGCCTCGCGGCACGCGCGGCTGGAAGTGTTCTCCGAAGCGATGAGGTTTATCTCGGTATCCTCCTGATCGGTCTGCGCCTTGATGGCGGCGAACACCTCCGGGTCGTCGCGCATCAACCCCGATGCGTCGGAGAGCCTTCCCGCCCGCTCAAGCTTGGCGCGACGCCGCGCATGGCGCGCGTCGGCATCGACCGGCGTAACGATGAACGACTTCGCGATCTCGACCGCGTACTCCGGGGAAACCACGTCCGCACCTAGACACAGCACATTCGCGCCATTGTGCTGGCGCGTGACAACGGCGGCATCCACAGTCGCGCAGACGGCCGCGCGGACGTTCTGGTAGCGGTTGGCCGCCATGCTCATGCCGATTCCGCTGCGGCAGATGAGAATGCCGAAATCGACCTCGCCTGCGGCTACTGCAAGCGCGACCTGCGCGGCATAGTCGGGATAGTCGCAGCTGGTCCTGTCGGCAGGTCCTTTGTCAATTATGGTCGCCTTGGCGGAAAGAGCCCTTACGATGACGCTTTTGAGGTCTACGCCGCCATGGTCGGATGCAATCGCGATTTTCATTCTTGTCCTTTCCTGAAACTCCTTGAGAACATTGTTTGTATTATACCAAAAAAGGCTACGGCATGGCGACTGACACGCGTTGCGCCATGCCGTCAAGCGCCTGGTCGAGATATTTTGGATCCATAGTTGCGAAAAGCCCCTTGTGTCCGGCGTTTATGTATATCTCCTTCAGGTCGTAGATTGTGCTCTCGACATATACCGGCATGCGCTTGCGCGTGCCAAACGGAGACGTTCCGCCCACATGATATCCGGAATGCCTGTCGGCAGTCGCCGGATCGCACGTGCGAACGGTCTTGCAACCACGTACGCGAGCAAGGTTCTTGGTCGAAATTTCCCTGTCTCCGTGCATCAGGCACACAAAAGGCTTCTTCGTCTCGTCCTCGAGGACGATCGTTTTTATGACGGCATGATGGTCAAGGCCGGTCTCGCGCGCGATCTGGGCGGTTCCGCCATGCTCGACATACCTGTAGGTCGTGAGCGTGAAAGGAACCTGCGCTTTTTCGAGGGCGCGCCGCGCCTGAGTCATAGGGATGTTGTTCATATCGGTTCTGTCTGGTTCACATATGTCTCGGTCAACCCAGCGCCACTGCACCATGGCGCAATATCCGAAAGCCGTCGCCCGCGACCTTCACTACAGTCGAGGGCACGCCGCCGGAACTTTCGCCGCCGTCTACAACAACATCAGCCGAAAGCCCGACATCCGCAAGCGCCTGGGGAGCGTCCGTCGCCGGGCGGCGGCCGGACATGTTCGCGCTTGTGACGCGAAGCGTTCCGCCGCACGCCGCGATCAGCCGGCGCGTCCATGCATGGTCGGGGACCCTGAGACCTTCGCCGCCAACGACAATCGTAAGCGCACCGGGCCAGTGCCTCTCAAGCGACTTCGCCGCGGCAGGAAAGCCGCCGACGAACGCCTCCGCGGCGGAAGCGTCCGACGCAAGAAGCGCTATAGGCTTGGCAAGGGATCTGGCTTTTATCGTGTAAAGCCGGTCGACAGCCTCGGGAAAGCCGGGGTGGGCCGCCAAGCCGTATACGGTATCGGTCGGAATTACGGCGACACCGCCGGACAGCAACACGTCTGCCGCGGCACGGAGACCTTCCTCGTCGCACATCACAGTTCTCACCGCTCGCAAACCTTTCGCAGAAGCGCAACATCGCCGAACCCCGCAAGCAAGACGCGCTTCGTCTTCGAAGTCTCGCCGCTTCGTATGACAACGGATGATTTTGCAAGGTCGAACGCATCCGACAAAACCTCGACAAGTTCCTTGTTGGCCTTTCCGTCAACCGGCGCGCACCGCATGCGCACCTTCACGGCATCTCCGAAAAGCCCGTCCACGCCGGCCTTAGACGAGCGCGGCTGCGCCTTTACGTTGAGGACTATTCCTTCAGGAGTTTCGGTGTAGTACATTTGCACGCCCACGCATATTTGCGGCTACTTCTGCCCGAAGTCGGGCTGGCGGCGGCCAAGGAAGCTCTTGTGCTTCTGACGCTTGCGGTTCGTGCGGTTTCTGTTCGCCGGATGAACCCACGGCTCGTGCGCCCCATCGCCCTGGTTTTTGGAGCCGTCAACGCCGCCCTTTCCGAACCTGCCGCCGCCAGAGCGGCCCTTTCCTCCGCCATGATCGGATGTGGCCGAGTGGAACGGCTGGTCGCGATCGACGGGGATTGTCTTCTTTATGAAGCGCTCGACGGCTTTCAGCTGTCCGCGT
This sequence comes from uncultured bacterium, assembly GCA_902776615.1. Classification (GTDB taxonomy): domain Bacteria; phylum Verrucomicrobiota; class Kiritimatiellia; order RFP12; family UBA1067; genus UBA1067. The sequence goes on along the minus strand of CACYQU010000001.1, from coordinate 15,401 downwards.
TCGTCCGCAGTAACGAAACTGATCGCCGCGCCGCTTTCGCCGGCGCGTGCCGTACGGCCGATACGGTGCACATAGCTCTCGGTCTCAAGCGGAAGCTCCATGTTTATGACGCATGAAACATCCGGCACATCTATCCCGCGGCTTGCAATGTCGGTTGCAACCAGAACGCGCAGAGTTCCCTTTCTGAAGCCGTCCAACGCGCGCGTTCGCTGGTTCTGCGTCTTGTCGGAGTGTATCGCCGCGCACTTCTCGTCCGCCCTGAGAAGCTTCTTCAGTATGCGATCCGCGCCATGGCGCATCTTTGTGAAGACTATTACCTTCGTCCACTCCGGATGGGCCTTCAGCAGGTAGACGAGGAGCGTGTCCTTCTGGGCCTTTTCGACAAACATCACCTTCTGGTTGATCTTCTCGACGGTCGGCGTCTCGGGCGAGATCGAGACCTGCACGGGATCGTGCACAAGCTCGCCTGCGAGCTTCATGATCTGGGGCGAAAGCGTGGCCGAGAAGAACAGCGACTGGCGATTGCGCGGCAGTTTGGATATGATGCGCTTTATGTCCGGCAGAAAGCCCATGTCGAGCATTCTGTCGGCCTCGTCGAGCACGAAGCATTCCACCTGGTCGAGGAAGAGTATCCCCTGCGTCATCAGGTCGATCAAGCGGCCGGGGCAGGCTATGACGGTCTCGGCGCCCTTCTTTATGTCCTTCACCTGTCCGAACTGGCTAACGCCGCCGAACACGCACGCGAACGGAAGGTTCGCGTGCTTCGAATAGGTGCGGGTGTTCTCGGCCGTCTGCGCGGCAAGTTCGCGCGTCGGAGAAAGAATGAGGGCGCGCGGATGGCCTATTCTGCGCGGACGGCGCACTTTCACAAGACGATCGAGAATCGGCAGCATGAAAGCGGCGGTTTTGCCTGTGCCGGTCTGTGCGCAACCGATGAGATCGCGCCCCTCCAAAAGGTAAGGCATCGCCTGCTCCTGTATTGGCGTCGGCGTTTTGTAGCCCGCATCGGCTACAGCGTGCTGAAGTTTCTGGTCGAGCCTTCCGAAAACGTTTCCTTCAAACATTGCTCAAATGGTGTTGTGTCATGCTATTGGCCGGATGTACGTAGCCTTGAGTGCGCGCCAAAGTACCACACAGAAGGCGGATAGGGGAATCGCAAGCAGCATTCCGAGAAGCGGTCCCAGAAGCGTCGACCAGAATATGAAACTGAAGATCACTCCGGCGTAGCCGAGACCCGTCCGGTTGCCCTGTATCTTGGGCGTTATGAAATAGCCGTCCAGCAGCTGCCCTGCAGCCCACACGCAAAGAACCAGCACCAGACGCGCAGGGGAGCCGCCGTGCGCAAAGTACGCCATCGGAAGCGCGACGGGAAGGCACACTAGCGAACCGAAAAACGGCACCAGGTTCAACACGCCGAGAGCGAACCCGATCATGAAGCCGTAAGGCAGGCCGACGATTGCAAAACCCGCGCCGTACATGCACCCTTCGATCAGGCAGATCACAGTCTGGCGCTGGAAGAAACTCACCAGTATGTCGAAGAACGTATCAATCTGCTCCGCCACGAATCGGCGCGTATCCGGCTTGACGAACAGCATCTCCTTCGCCACGTCGCCTCCCTTGCGGGAACTGGTGGTCAGGAAGAACACGAAGAACACCAGCGTCAGCAGGGCGGTCACGACGCCGCCCAGCAGTTTGAGCGCACCGGTCCCCGCGCGAAGCGCGGTAGGACCATATACCGTGTACAGATCGCCGAGGTTCTCGTAGGGAACGCCAAGCTGGTCGAGAAGCGCCTTGCCGCGCGGAAATGTCACGCGGAACCACTCGGTCGCCTGCGCTATGAGCTGGGGCGCCTGACGCATGAGATTCAGAGCCTGGTCGGTCAGCACCGCGCCTGCATGCCACAGCAAAAGCCCCAGCGGCAGCAGCACCGTCGCCAACATTGCCACAAGCGCGAACGTGGGATTGCGCACAAGCCCCTTCCAGAAGACATAGTACGGTTTGAAGAACATCGAAAGGAACAAGCCCAGCGTCAGCGGAACTATCGCGGGGGCGGCAAGCGAAAGAACCTTCAGAACCAGCCATGCCGCAAGTCCGGTGAATGCGAAAACCGCCGCAAGCGCGAGAACGGTAAGCCCGCTGGCTACCGTTTTCTTCTGTCTTTCGGTGAATTCTATCATGCTGTTTTCCTCTCCTGTGCCTAGAAAGTGCCGGTAGCCGGAAGCGCGCCGACCAGCGGCCTTGCGTATTCGATGAACGCCCCCGTCACGTCGTGGCCGTTTCTGGCGATGAACTCCTTTGGCACGCTTCGCGTGTACTTGGCGGCTTCGGCTATCGGACGCGGCGCGAACGCAGCCTGATACTTGCGCCCTTTCGCCCGAAGTATGGCTATGGTCCCCTTTGAAAGCTCTCCCTTGAGAGCGGCACGCACCGCACACTGTCCTGCCGCAAAAGCCTCTCGGCTGTCGGTTTCGGACGCAACGCCGGGGAAGGAGCGCTGCAGATAGCCGAAGGTATCGGCTCTTACGCGGGCGATCTTGGCCTTCTCCTTGAGAACGCGCGCCAGCGCATCGCCAAGCGCACCTGTGCCGGACATCTGGACGTTTCCATGACTGTCGCGCTCGCCCGACCCGAGCTTGGCGCCGATTGGAACGCCGTCTCTGCCGCGGATGCCTTCCGAGACGGCGCATACGCAACGCCCGTATTTTTTCATTGCGGCCTTCACGTCGCGTACGAAACCATCCTCCGAAAATGGAACCTCCGGCAGATAGATGAGATGGGGGCCGTCGTCTTCGCGGACGCGTGCAAGGGCCGAAGCCGCAGTCAGAAAGCCCGCGTCGCGGCCCATTATCACATCGATCTTCACCCCGCCAAGCGCGCGGTTGTCGAGGTCGTCGCCCTTTATGGCACACGCGACGAAACGCGCGGCAGAGCCGAAGCCGGGCGTGTGGTCGCAGCTCCTGAGATCGTTGTCGATGGTCTTTGGAATGTGGTAGACCGTGAGAGGGTAGCCCTCCTTCTCGGCTTCTTCTGCGACGATACGCGCGGCGTCGGCGGAATCGTTGCCGCCTATGTAGAAGAAGTAGCCTACATCAAGCTTGCGGAAAGCCTCGAAGATCGCGCGACAGTCCGCAGCGTCGGGCTTTCTGCGGCAGCTGCCCAGCGCGGAGGATGGCGTCGCGGCGATTGCGGCCAGTTTCTTCGCCGACTGCTTGCGCAGATCCACATAGTCGCCGCCCAGAATTCCCAGAATGCCGTGGCGAGCACCGAGAATCTTGCCGATCCGCGGCGATTTGCGAGCCTCAGCAACAGCCCCGACCAGCGACTGGTTGATGACCATAGACGGTCCTCCAGACTGCGCAACGACCATATTCATCTTCTTCATGCAAACTCCTTGCTGCCGCTTCAGGACATTCCCAAAGCAAATGTATGCATATTATAACATTTTTCTCCGCCAGCGGGTGTACGCTTCATAAGGTATTTGCGTTGCACGATACGGAAAGCCTCCCAAACGTCATCCTAAAGCGGCGGCAAGGCGGTCGTAAAACCGCATTCGCGCTATGTGCGAGAGATGGCGCGGACATTTTGCGGCGGCGAAGCGCTGCGCAACGGAGCTCTCGCGCATGGTCTGCCAGTCGCTCTCCATGATGTTCCCGAGTCGCGTGTCCGCCGATACGTAGAAGTCGCAAGGATATACGTCGCCATTGCGCTCGACCACCATATGTCCATCGCAACGGTCGGCGAATATGCACTGGTCCGCGCGGCCCAGCCGCAGATAGGCCAGAGCCGTGTCGATATTGCCCACGGATATCCGGCCGACATCGCCGTCCGCCATCCATGTATCGAGCGTTCCGCACAGGAAATCGTCCCATTGGGCGAACGAAACACGCTCAAGAAGAATGGAATACTGAATCCACTTTGCGCCCACCCCGTCGCGCAGATGGCGGTAGACTTCCGCGGGAACGGAAACATTCTCCGGCGTGACGAGGCACAATACGTTGAACTCCGCGCCTGCATTGGAGAGCCGCGAGATGCCGCGCATTACGGCGGAATACGACCCCCCGCCGGATGCGAACCGCCGGTGCGTGTCGTGAACGCATGGCGGACCATCGACGCTTGCGCCCACAAGCCAACCCTCGCCGGCGAAGAACCGCGCGGCCTCGTCGGTAAAAAGCGTTGCATTGGTCTGAACAGCGAGATTCACCGAAGTGCCCTTCCGCTTGTGGCGGCGAACCGCGCCGGCGGCGGACTTGAAGAAGTCCAGCCCGGCGAGAAGCGGTTCGCCGCCCTGGAAAACGATGCTGAACGAGTCGAACGGCATCGCAAGATAAGAGGCGATCATCCGCTCCAGCACATCAGGGGGCATAACTGGCTTCGCATCCGGATAAAGCGCCGCCTTGTCGAGATAGAAACAGTAGTCGCACGCGAGGTTGCATGAGGCCCCGGCCGGTTTTACGAGCAGTGAAAATGGCGATATCAGGGTCACTTGCGCAGTCTCTCGTCGAGAATCCGCGTCAGGTCTGAAAGGAGCGCTGCGTTTTCGGGCCTGCCCGACAGGTCTTCGCTCTCGAACGGGTCGCCGACAACGTCGTAGAGGCGCACCCTTCCGCCATCGCTTTCGCCTATTCGAGTACGAAGCGCGACATGCCGCCCCGACCTGACCATCTGCTGCAACCCGCGAACAGCCCCTTTTCGCGCGGCGAACTCGCGGAACGCATCGCTTGCGCCGGACCACGGGAAGTTGTATTGCGAATAAACGAGCGACGGTTTCGGCGCGCCTTCGCCTACGCCCCAACGCGGCAGAAGCGAAACGCCCTCGCATTCGGGCGGCGCCTCCACCCCGGCGGCGGCGGCGAGCGTCGCCATCCAGTCGTGGAACTGCGAAGGCTCGGCGTCTATCGTTCCGGGCGCGATTCGGGCCGGCCAGCGGACGGCCGCAGGAACGCGCATCCCGCCCTCGAATACGTCGCGCTTGAGACCGTCCAATCCTCCGGCAGAGCCGAATGTGCGCGGATCCGCGCCGTATTCGTCGGCGGGTCCGTTGTCGGAAGTGAACACTATCAAAGTGTCGTCGGCGACGCCCAGGCGTTCGAGCAGGTCGAGCAAGTCGCCAATGGCATCATCCATGCGTTTTATTGCCGTCGCATAGCGCGCGGCCGGAGCGGGCAGACTTCTGAAGACAGGGTCTATCCAAGTGTTGCGAAGCTCCTTCGGCTCGGGATGCAAAGGCCATTCGACGCCACCTTCCGGATACGGTCCGCCAGGCACATGCAGCGTACTCTTGTCCGCCAGGGTATCGTCGCACTGTCCAGAACCATGTATCGTGTTGATCGCAAGATACATGAAGAACGGAGTCTGCGTATTTTCCGCGACATGGCGCGAGACGAGGCTCTTCGCCTTGGCTATGTACAGATCGGTGGAGTATATGCCGATGGCTTCGTCCGTAACGTCGCTCCGGTTCTCGGTTACGCCCATGTATGCGCGGTTGATATGACCCTTGTAGTGATAGTAGGTGTGGCCGGCCATGTGGTCGAGGAAGCCGTAGAAATAATCGAAACCCCGGTCAAGCGGATGCGATGATACCGGCAGCCCCGACTCTCCTCCGCCTGCGACGCCCCATTTGCCGACCGCCCATGTCGCATAGCCCGCGCCTTTGAGAACGGAGGCGAGAGTATTGGTTTCGGCGAATGGACAGTCAAAGCAGTTGTCGCGCAGCGAACATTCGCCCTGCACGCGCCCGGTGATGAGCGAAGCCCGGCTCGGCGCAGAGACGGGCGCGGCAGCGTAGTGTCCCGTAAGCACAACGCCTCCGCGAGCAAGCGCATCAAGCCGCGCGGTCTTCAGCCGCGCAAGCACGTTCGTCGCCGGAATAGGGCAGAAGCCTACGTCTCCATAGCCCAGGTCATCCGCAAGGATGAAGAGTATATTCGGCTTTTTGTTCTCGGCGGAAGCAATCCCGCCGAGAACAAGGGCTATCGCCAGAACAGCAAGATTTATAGCATGTCGCATCTATTGCCGAAATGTCGCAGGCAGGCGCCGAGGCCGGTCAGAAGATGGACAGCACAAAGCTGCCGGCAGACGTTGCGTACAGGTCGTCGCCTTTGGACGAGATGCGCCACTTGCGCTGATTCTTGCTGTCGCTCACTGTGACGTTTTGAGCCGTCACACCTGTCGGCAGTTTCACCTCGAAAGCCGCCGGAGGATTCGACTCGCCGAAGTCGAGAACGACATTCACCGTTCCCTGATACGACGGCGTGCCTGCAACCGTCAGCTCCGGCACATCCCAGACTCCGTTCGACTTGGAGCCGACAAGCGTGATGGTTCCACCGTCAGCAACCGTCAGCCCAGCGACAGCAAGATTCTTCTCAATCCTCAAATTGCCGTTGGCAGCTATTGAGAACGCAGCAGCAGTCGTGTCCGCTGTTCCTGCAGCGTTGGTGACAACGCAATCCTTGCCAATCGTAAACGAACCATACTGAACCGTCTGGATGCCCGCCGCAAAGAACGAACCGACCACCTTCGCCGCAACCTCATTCCACTGGTCGCCGTATGTGCCGCCAGCCGTCGCCGTGACGTTGTTCACCGTAAGCGATCCGCATATCTTCGAATTTGCCGCAGCAAGCGTCACCCCACCATTGCCGGTGATTGAGCCCCTGCCCTTCAGACGAGAGCGCTCGTTGACAACATACGTACCGTTTGTATGCTCGCAGTTGAGTTCATATATGACAGGTTTGCCGCTTTCGCCAATCGTCGCAAGTCCGGTGAACGTAATCGGATTGCCGTTGAAGCCGTTCATCACCATCGACCCATTGCCGTTGCCGTTGTTCATCGTGCCGCGAATGATCACGGTACCTGTCTGATATGACTGGTAGGTGACATTATTAACAAGCGATATACCGTCATCAATGTCGAACGTCGTGCCGATACCACGCAAGTAGATCAACGGATTGGACACCGTGCCGTCATCAATCGCCTGGATCAGGGAATTCTTGGTAACGGTAACGGTATTTGCATCATACATGTCAAGTGCACGAGGCCCGCCTTCATCTCCCTGCGCACCCTGCACGGTTATCGTCCCGCCGTTGAGTACGACCGGACGGCGAAGCGTGTCGCGCATCTTCACCTGCAAAGTACCACCCTCGTTGATTGTAAGCGGGGCAGCCGTAATGCTGTATCCGGTAAGGTCTGTCGTCTTCTCCAGCGACAATAAGCCGCCATCGTCAATCCTGATGGCGTTACCGGCGAAATAGCCCTTGCCGCCGCCGTTGAAGTCGACCAAAAGGGTGCCGTTGGAAATGGCGATTGTCGTAAGCTGGTACTCGTAAAGGACGGGTTGCGTCGTCTTCTGTATCATGCCCTCGCCTGGCGCTATGGTCAGGACGGAACGTTCTTTTGGCTCAAAGCCGCCGTCAAAGGTGGCAACGCTGCCGTCAACAGTTCCCCATGGCGCGGCAAGCGTCAGTTTCGTATCAGGTGCTATGACAAGTTTTCCGCTTCCGTTCTGCGTGAGCACCGTATTGGCACCTGCCGCAACCGAACCAGAGCCTGTCGGGAGGTTGTATTCAATGCGACCCGTTGTAGCCGAAAAATCGTAGGACGCAGCCTCAATAGAACCCTCTCCGGAAACGGTCGCATTACCCGAACCAGTAAAGGCCAGATCGCCAAGCGTGTAGGTGCCGGAAACCGTCATGTCGGTATCGTACGCGAAGTTGACCGTTACGTCCTGACCGTTCCCAGGCAGATTGCCGGACGACCAGTTCCCGACCGTGTCGAACGCGGAATCTGTCGTTGCGTTCCAGATCGGGCGAGGAGCCTTGACGGTAATCGTACCCGCTTCGGAATCATACTCCACCGTGGCGTCGGCATACTCTGTTACGCCGTCAACCGCGTAGAGCTTCACCGTTGCAGGCTGCGCCGTCACGTGCAGAACAGGCGCGTCCGACTTGTCGGCCATCACGATTGCAAGCACGCCGTCCTCATCGACGGTAATCTGCCCTTCGGGTCTGTTCGTGCCAACATTGAGAGTCACACCCGCGCCTACAGAAATCGAGCCTGTGCCGCTTATGGAAGCAAGCGTTACCGTAGACGTTTCAACGCCGTCCACTTTCGCAAACGCAAGCGACGAACCCTGCGCAAGCGTTACCGCCGGACCGATTGGCAATGTTTCTGCAGTCGCACGGATTTCGTTTGCGCCGGAAACAGTCACTGGAATGGTCCATCCGGCATGGTATGTACCTATGCCAAGCGAGCCGAGAGCAAGAACGCCACCGTTCATGTTGAGCGCGTACGTGCCCTGATACTGTCCGGAAACCATAATGCCCTTCGTTGTGAAAACACCGCCGTTGATGTTGATAGTTTGAGTGTTGGCAGTACGCCCTACAAGTATTTCGTAATTAGTGCAGGTGAATATCGCGTTATCCTGTATGGTAAATGTCGAGGGTCCGTCCCAATGTCCGAACATATTGCCCTTGTTTGTATCTCCATCTACGCCGCCTGTAATCGTGACGGACGCCGAATCCTTGAGTGTCATGACCGATGTGCGACCGGCACCACCGTTGGAAAGGACGATTCGTGGTGCGGTAATGGATGACACCCCCTCAACAACGTATGTTGCCGTTCCAAGACTGAGAGCAGAAGCGTATACTACTGTCGCATCCACGAAATCGACTGTTGTCGCTGTGGCGTTCATAGACTCGCCAAGGTAGTAGGTGCCGCCCGTAAGCGTCGCCAGGCCGCCGTTGTGCGTGATTGTCACGGCAGCCCCGGACGTGCCGGCACCCTGCGTGTACGTGTTTCCGGCCGCTGACGAAGCGATGGTTCCCGTCTTGTAGAGATACTTGACAGGAGCGGACAGAGTGGGGATGGATATCGAATCATCGGGCAGAACGATCTGGACTGACGCCGACGAAAGCGAATCAAACGCGACTGTCGCGCCATCGCCTTTGACAAGTTTCAGAGAACCCGAACCCTCGACCGTGACGGCGGAAAGGGAAACCGTTTCGTCGATCGTCAGCGTCACATCGCCAGAAACGATTACCTTAGCCGTTCCACTCGAAGGGACAACGCCACCTTCCCACAGATTGGAATCGGTCCATGCCGCTGCAGTCGCCTCGCCGTCGGTGCCGACGGTCATCGTCGGTGCCGTGCTAGTTCCCGCCGGCATGATCTGAATTGCCGAAATGCAGCCGCGCGCACCGTTGCTGTTTGTCCCGCCAAGAATTGAGAGTCGTCCAGTCAACCCGTTTATGCGAATCGTATTCGCGCCGTAGACGGCCTTGCCGGCAGCCTGAGAAGCGAGACCCCATTTCGCGTTCACATCCGAAGTCGTCGTCACTTCGCCTGCCGTCGCATTCCATGTGTAAATCGTCCCGTTGACCGTCTTCGCCTTAAAGCCGGCACTTGAATTATCGGTCGAGCAATAGATGATAAGGTCGTATGTCTCGTAGGGCACGGCGGAAAGCGTAATCGACACGTTCTGCCCGTCGTCGAGATAACCCTGGATGAAGGTGCCTTCCGTGAGTCCGCTCGTCTCGGCATAAACATTGCCTGCCTTCCAACTCAGCGTCGAAAGTCCATCTGCGAACATTTCCGCTGAAGAGCCAATGTTGTCGTGCCCATTCTTGAACCATGTTCCTATTTCAAGCGCGAGGGACGTATCGGCAGCGCCATCCTCGTTGCCGCCGCCGTTGCGCCCGCCCTCCGCGTTGAAGTTGAAGCCGACAACGCCAGGCGTAAGCCAAGAACGGAGGACTGAACCCTTCACACATGCGAAATCAAGCTTTGCCAGCTCCTCCGCGCTCGGCTGCTCGTTGGCGGAGAGCGTGATTGTTCCATCCGAAACGAATTTCACCTTCGACGCCGTCAACGCCTCGTCAAGCGTAATCGTTGCTCCTGCCGAAACCCTAAGAAAAGATTCTCCAGACGGAACAGTCGCGTTGATCTGGGCCGCCGTTATGTCGGTCGACGCGATTTCAGGCACCGTCTCCTTGATGATCTGAACCGCGGCAATGCAACCGCGACCATTATTCTGCTTGTGCCCGACAACTTTGACCGAACCGTCAGAGGTCGCCGCCAGCACCGGCGTTACAAGGTAGTTCACGCCTTCAATGTAGTCGGCAACCTGTGATTTGCCCCACTCCGCAGTACCAGTGGTGGTCTCGTAGGGCTGCGTATCATCTTTCTCGGAATTACCAGAATTATAGTTGACACCGTTCACCGAGACATATCCGAAGCGAATGTCGGCATTATCCGTCGAAGCATAGAATACGACTTTGTAGAATTCAAAGGGCACATTCGAGATGGTCACTGTCGGAGTTGTATTATTCGCGTCCTCGTCTATATAACCGTAAAGAAGGCTGGATGTTGAACTGTAGCTGCCGTAAGAGTAAGAACCACGCGTACCCGAAATCGTCGCCGTCGCGGCCAGCGCCGGATAAAACGCGGTGCCGTTGTCGTCGCCGACGAGCGTAAGACCGTTTAGCGAGCCGTTTTCACCGACCATCTGGCTCCAGCCCTTGACATTCACCGCATACGCGGACGGCCCTACATCCGCCGTGCCATAGAGCTTGTAGGTCGAGTGGAAGAAGTTCAGACTGATGGAATCGACATCACCAGCGGTCACAAGCCGAAGATCGCGAAGAGCGTAACCATCGCCATCGGCTGAATCCGTAGTGTATGCATTTGTATCACCAGTAAAATCGGTTCCGTATGCAGCCTGCACGCCAGACCCTATAGCCTTGGCGCCGGTGAGCTGAGCATAGACGCCGCCTACGCCTTCGGTGAATTCGATTGTCGCGGCCTTGATAAAGCCTCCGTCGTACCACTGCGCCTGATATGAAATGCTCGCAAGCGCACTGCCTTCCCTCGTCTCGCTGCGGCAGAAAAGCGGGGCTTCCGCCTCGCCGCCAGCCCAACCGCCGCTTTTCTTGACGGCGGGAAACACTGTCACGCCCAAGTCGGCAAGTTTGATATTCTTGAACGCCAAGGCTGGGGCGGCTGTTGGCACGAATCCGCCTGTTTCGGCGAGGGATTCTCCTTCTGCGAACGTGAATGCCGCTGTGAACGCGGCAGCAAGTGCTATGAGTGCTTTTCTCATATGTTTTCTCCATCCGCGCCGAACCCTTTATGGTTATGGCGCATTATGTTGCAATTGGAGGAGTTTTGAGGCGACTTGCCCCGTTTTACTAAACTACCCCCAAAAACGACAAAGAATAGTATACTATATTTCGCCTCAGCTTTCAACCGAACGGCCCCATTTTTGGAAAAGCTCCCAGGTGTAGCGGCCTACCCTGCCACCTTTAGCCGCCAGACCTGCCCCCTCTGGCTATTAGACCTGCCACCCCTGGCTATTAGACCTGCCACCCCTGGACGCCAGACCTGCCACCTCTACGCGCCAGACCTGCCACCCCTGACCGCCAGCCGTGTAGGGGGAGAGGCGCTTGTGCGCGACGCGAAAAGGTGCGTCATTGTTTTCTACCTTGACTAGCGAGGCTCACTGGGAGAGTGGGCGTCTCGCCCGCTCAGAAGGAAGACATAAACCTCTCCTTATACATACTCTCCTTATTCTCTCTCTCTCCTCTCTCTTCCAACCGACCAAAGCCTCTTCAGCTTTCAAAAAAATAGAGCGAGTCGGCTCTTGATTCGAGAGCGGCTATATGATATCATATTCCCGTTTAGTGGGGCATTAGAGGTATGTGCATGCTTGATGAGATACATGCGAGGCGTGACGAGATATACGCCATCGCAAGGAAGCACAAGGCTGAAAAGCTTTGGGTCTTCGGCTCGTGTGCCCGCAAGGAGGAACGCCCCGACAGCGACGTGGACTTTTTGGTAAAATGGATGCCTGGCGAATACAGTTGGCGCAACGAATGCGCCCTGTTGTCAGCCTACGAGAAGCTGTTAAACTGCAAGGTTGATCTCGTATCGTCGCGTATATTGCCGCATTCGCTTGGTTTCGCGCATCGCGTATGCAAGGAGGCTGTCGCCGTATGACCAAACCGGAACTTTATCGCGACGATTCGCGCGTCCGCCACATGCTTGATGCGATGAAGCACATCCTTTCGATTGCAAAGGGCATGAGCCGTGACCAGTTGCGCCACCATGAAGGCAATACCGAAAGGATTCTCTTCAACATGATGGTTTTGGGCGAGGCGGCCAACAACATCTCGCGAGAGTTTGCTGCAAGGAATCCAAACGTGGCCTGGAAGGATCTTGCAAATGTTCGGCACAAGATCGTACACGACTATGCAGATATTGATTTCGACACAATCTGGGATATTCTTCAAAACGAGATTTCAGATGAATACGAAAAGGTAAAGGCGGTTGCCGCTACACTTCCGCCCGAGCCTGCATCACCGCCCCCGAACATGGCGGAATTCTTGTAGTGCATGTTCTTTGACATACCGGTCGGGCCTGTAGGCCGGCCGTGGCTCCCACGCTTCGGGTGAAGCGGAGTGGAGTAAGCGCGGGGTGGGCAACCTAACCCGTGCAACGTACGCAACAGCGTATTGTAGCTTCGTGAGAAACCGCTAATTTCTTTAAATGATGAAGCGAAATACGACTGTGCGCACGTGTGGTGCAATATCCACGCGGCGCACTTTCTATTCTTTTTCATCATGGGCTCTTAGCGGTGCCTCTCACGAGATTGAATTTTGAGAGTGCGCCGCTTATCTTTTGCCGCCGGGCGGAATGCATATGGACTTGGTGGCAAAAGAAAGGTGTTTACCGACAGATGTTGTTCAACTCATTGGCGTTTTGTGTGTTTCTGCCGCTGGTGTTTTGCTTATATTGGTCGTTCGCTCGAAGCTTTAGGCTTCAGAACCTTTTGTTGCTGGTTGCGTCCTATGTGTTCTATGGGTGGTGGAATTGGAGGTTTCTCTTTCTCATTGCGGGTTGTTCTCTTGTCAATTTTCTTTCTGGCAGGTTCATATATGCGTCAAAGAACCATGTGGTTCGTAGAACATGGTTGGTTGTTTGCTGCATCGTGTCGCTTGGGGCGCTTGTCGTGTTCAAGTATTTCGATTTCTTCACGACGAGCTTTGCGGCGTTGCTAGCTTGTGCCGGCATGAGATGCTCGCCGATTGTCCTGAATCTGGCCCTACCTGTCGGCATATCTTTTTTCACGTTCCAAGCCCTAAGCTATACGATAGATATAGCTTTTGGCAAGCTCAGACCTACGAAAGATTGGGTGGAGTTCTTTACATTCATCTCTTTCTTCCCTCAACTTGTCGCAGGCCCGATTGAACGCGCAAGTAATCTTTTGCCGCAATTCCAAAGGGAGCGTAGATTTGATTTCGACAAGGCGACGCGCGGCATTTGCCTTATTTCGTTTGGCTTGTTCAAGAAGATGGTGGTCGCTGACACCCTAAGCCAATATGTCGATAAAGTCTGGGGCGATCCGCTGTTCTACAGCAGTGTGACATGTATCATAGGTGCGATATTTTTTGCGTTCCAGATATACTGTGATTTCTCCGGGTATTCGGATGTTGCCCGCGGTGTCGCAAAGCTATTTGGATTCGAACTGATGCTCAATTTTGACAGCCCGTACCTTTCAAAGTCCTTTTCGGAGTTTTGGCGTCGGTGGCACATATCCCTTTCGTCGTGGTTCAAGGACTACGTCTACATACCGCTCGGCGGCAATCGTGTGCCTTTCAAAAAGATGCTGCGGAACATTTGGATTGTATTTCTGTTGTCGGGACTTTGGCACGGCGCAAGCTGGGCCTTTGTTGCCTGGGGTGCGCTACATGCCGCCTACTTGACGATGGGAGTAGTGAAGGATAGACTTTGTGGCGTGAACAAGCCTACAAGCATCATCGCTAGAATTTCGTCTGTTGCATTGGTGAATGTTGGCATCGTGTTTGCATGGATATTCTTCAGGTCCGGAACGATAGACAAAGCAGCCGGATTTCTTACGGCACTGTTCAGATGCAGGTTTGAGACAAGTCTGATGGCTTTGTGCGCCGGTGTCGGACCAGTGCAGTTTGGCTTCTGCATCATCGCCGCGCTTCTATTCGTATCAAGCGTATTCTGTCCTCGTGATTGCGGGTTCAAAACGCCGCAATCCAGATATCTCTTTACTGTTGCGTGTGTTATGGCAATCGTGTTTCTGGGCATGCCTTCCGGTGGTGAATTCATCTACTTTAGGTTCTGACATGAAAAAGTTCTTCGTTTTCATCGGTTTAGTTGTCTTGGCTACGGTCGCAATGATTCTCGCCAATGACGCTCTTAACAGCTATTTGATATTTTCGTCGTCTAACTCCAATCCATACAAGATGTACAGATTGTTCACCAATCCCGAGAAAGGTGAGATACCAATTCTTGGTTCGTCTCGCGCCGAAGCGGGTTTTGCGCCCTTGGAGCTTTCCGAGCATGCTTTCAATTATGGGCTTTCAGGCAGTAGCGCGCGTGAAACTGCGTTGCATTTGAAAGCTGTCTTGTCGCGCGAAGGAGGTGGCCTTGTTATAGTGAATCTAGATCCGTGGGGGCTGGGCAATGGAAGGTTTCGTGGCAAGTATCTGTTTGTTGCGGACAACCCGATTGTCAAGTCCGAGCCAAAGATAAAACTGCCGTTAATTGAGAAAGTCGTAGGCGCACGATTCCACGGCGAGACTAGGGCCAATCTGTCAGAATTTATGAACAACCGCCTTGCCGTTACGAAAACGATGGAACGAGGTGCGATTCTGCAACGACTGAGCAGAAACGAAGAGGAGTGGGCGTACATCATATCAAAGTGTGAGGCCAGCTCATGTTCGTGCAATGACGAAACAAGGAAGATGCTAGGTGAAATTCTTGCATCAAACACACGATATGAAGTTGTTTTTGTTGTTTCACCTATAGCAAAGCCGTGGTGGGACAGGTTTGTCGGACATGTCGAATTGGCCGAGATTGAGCAGTGGTTGTGTAGTTTCCCGCATGTGCATGTAATCGACCGTGCACGCACGTCTGACGGTTATGATCTGTCGGAATTCATGGATCTTACACACCTTAACGAAAAAGGGGCGCGACGGTTTACAAAAGAAATCAAGGTCGTCTTGCGCGACCTCGGTCTTCTTTGATTAGTGCGAGGACAGGCCCTGCACTTCTGAATAATGCGTCTGATCGGGTTGCAATTGCGTGTGCTTTGCGGCGCTATATGCCTAAAGTTGCCTATAAATTGTTTGGTGGCAGGTAAGTTGCATTGAGTTGAGGTGCAAAGCACCACTCATGCCGCCTGGAAACTGCAGGATCTAGCCACGGTAGATAATGCCATTTTGGTTGTAATGGCGGCTAATTTTATCACTTACAGCCATAAAAAGCAGGAAAAAGCAGGGACTTGTCTAATCAGAATTTGGTAAACTATCCTACTGTTCAGTCGACATAGTGTCGGCACAGAACGGCCCGTCCGGGAAGGCCTTCCCAGACGGGCC